>QGUO01000708.1 GCA_003242495.1 Pseudomonadota bacterium
TGTCTAGACAGACGCCGTTGCCCACTCTAAGCCCTCTAAACCGCTGTGAAGGTACAGCGATATCAATATCGTGTGAAGATATTTTCGATGAACTAGGTAATTTATGGAGATAAATTACCGAATTTTTTCGATGGAAGCTATTGGCGTTATCCCAAATCGGGTAATACTGACCAGTAAAAAACCACGACTCTGCGTCGTTCATCATCGACCTGATAATCGGTTATATTAGGGAAGGGGAGTGCTTCCCCACGGCCATAAGCCACATATCCTATATTGAGGTTGTTATACGATTTAAATCGGGTAGCATTTTCTTTTACCAACATCGTGATATGGTACAATAATTCGTTAGCTCTTAAATTGGAAAGAACAAGATTAAGTAGTCCTTTTTCTGGATTTTCTTCGCGTGTATAGGACTTTAGTAGTGCATAAAGGGGTGTGTTGGGACTGAAGGATAGTGCATCAGCATAACCTACTAATACAATGTGAACTCTACGCGTAATATCCGCGTATTTGTTGGATCGATTGATGATGGAATCAATTACCGGCTTGAAGTGCTCTTCTACCACTTTTGAAGCTGAATAGGGGATTTTGTATGCACCCGGTTTAAAAAATGCCCCCATCTGATATTTACGAAAGGCATCCACACTTACTGCTTCGTTCAATAGCTCATATACACGCTCCCTGTAGCTTTCTTTTAAGTGAAAAGAGTCGATTTTGCTCAGATAGTTGTTGGCATAGTGGTAATATTTCTTCCCTCTCAGGTTGGCTTTATTTTGAGCAATAAGGTCGGCTGCATTAACGGTTTCTTCAATATTCTTGAGATCGTTTTGCAGCTTTTCAATAATCGTTTGAATGTTGTTTGCTACAGACGAGTCCATACTTCTATTAGCAACCTGTCGTTCCATTTTTGACTCCAGAGAGTCCAGTAATACAGAGTCCTGGCTAATGGTTCGTCGGGCTAAGCTAATTTTTTCATGTGTAAGAGCTGCTTTTTTACTAACTCCGCAACTTATAAGAAAGGTTATTAAGATAAATAATATACCTAAATGATATTTCTTCATAATTTTTTAATTCGAGAATTTATTGTGGTAATGGTTTAATTGTAAATCCCGGCGAGTCTGTTTCCCGAGATGATATTTTCTTAATTTTTTGTTCGAGTATTTTGGAATAAATCAGCTTTCTGGTGTTAGTAGTACTAGCTGACATAGTAGAGTCATTAATATTTTCTGGAACTATTGCAGAAGGGTCTGTATTAAGATTTATATTAATAAGATTGACATTTTCATCTAATTGAAAATCTTTATACGTAAGTAATAATTCGTATACATGTATATCAGTGTTTTGTACGAAGTTAGTGTATTTTTTCGAACTATTTCTATCTTGTTGATGCCACGCATATAACATAGCGAAGCAAAGTAATATTCCTCCTGTCCATAATATGATAAGTGATATTTTACTAGTCTGCTGATACGTAATTATTCTTTTCATAAGATAAAATTGGAATGGCTAAGAGTGAGATGAAAGGATAATTATTTTAATGGCAATTTTTATACATTAATCTCTTTTTCTATGTCATCTATAAATGAAGTGCATTCCTGTAAGTCGAGTGTTTTATTTTCCATAGTGGTGAAATTGCACTTCCCTATAGCTTTATAAACAGGGTGTTCTGCGCCTAAAGGCGAAAAAGTTGATTTTAATCTGTGTAATATCTTTTTAACTTTTCCAATATCCTGCTGCGAGAAAGCCTCTATAAGTTCTGCCTTATCCAGTTCCCACTGGTTTTTCATTGCCTGTACTACTTCTCCAACAGTATCAGGGTCATTGCCTACTAATTCATACAAATAGTTAAGAGT
>QGUO01000617.1 GCA_003242495.1 Pseudomonadota bacterium
TGCCGAGCGGCAGGCGCTGCGTGCGCCCAAAGTCGTCTTCGATCACCAGGCTGAGCGATTCGACGGTGTGCGTGAGCGCGATGCGTCCCTTCACCGGCTCTTCCGCCAGGTCCACATGCTCGGTGGTCACGGCCAACTCCGCGCCCACCTGGGCGCCCAGGCCGATGACCTGCAGGCTCTCGAGCATCCCGGCGTTGGCGCGGGTCTGGGCGCTCAGCTCGCTGAGCGCCTCCATCTGGCTGAGCTGGGTGAGCTGGTTGACGAACTCGCTGGGATCGCTGGGCTCGAGCGGGTTCTGGTTGCGCACCTGGGCCACCAGCAGGCGCACGAACAGATCCGAGACCTCGCCGTTGGCGCTGATGGCGCCCGCGCGGGCGGCGGCGCCCCCCAAATGACCGGCGGTCATGGCGGTGACGTTGCTCATGGAATTACTCCTGGCCGAGGCGCAGCAACGACTGTTGCATGGACTGCACGCGTCCCAGCACCTCGACATTGGTCTCGAAGGCGCGCGCCGCGTCCATCATGTCGGTCATCTCGGCGACCGGATTGACGTTCGAATAGAACACGACGCCTTCCTCGTTGGCGAGCGGATGATCGGGCTCATAGACCCGCCTGAGCGGCTCGGTGCTCTGCACCACGTCGAGCACCTGCACCGCGGCGCCGGCCGGGGCGCCACGCTCGCCGAACGCCTCGGCGGTGCTGCGTTCGAAGATGGCCGCGAACACCGGCTTGCGGGCCCGGTAGACCTCGGCTTCGTTGCCCGCCGCCGTGCCGGCATTGGCCAGATTGCTGGCGATGGTGTTCAGCCGCACGCTCTGGGCATTCATGGCCGAACCTGCGATATGGGCGATGTTTCGAAATGGCATGGGCTTGTTATCCTTCGATGACTTTGCTCAGGCTGCGCAGCTTCATCTGCACGAACGTCAGGCTCACATGAAAGTCCGCGGCGTTCTGGGCGAAGGCCGCCTGCTCGACGCCCAGCTCGACCGTGTTGCCGTCCTGCGAGCGGTGGTGCGGGACGCGATAGAGCAGCTCCGCGCCGCCGCCGAGCGGCTCGCCCGCTTCGCCGAGGGCGCGCGCCAGGCTGGCCGAGAAATCGATGTCGCGCGCCTGGTAGCCGGGCGTGCTGGCGTTGGCGAGATTGGACGCCAAAATCTTGGTGCGCTCGCCGCGCAGCTTGAGCGCCTCGGCATGCAGCCCCAGAACCTTGTCAAAGTGGATAGCCATGCGTTCACCTTCAGCTTTTCGCTCGAGACTGATTGGTTGCCTGGGCAGCGCCCTGGCGCTGACAGCGCTCGCCGACACGCCGCGCGCGCCGGATGCACTCGAGGCGCGCATCGCCGAGCATGCGCGCCGGCATCTGCTCGCCGAAGCCCGCCAGGCCGGTCATGCGCAACCGCAGGTCGAGGTCACGGCGGTGCTGCCGCGCGCCCAGTCGCCGGCCGCCACGGACTGCCCCCGCTCCCTCGACATCGAGGTGCTCGACGCGCGCCATCCGGGCCGCATGCTGCTCGCGGCCGTGTGCGACGGCGCCGAGCGCGCGCAGTTCGTGGTGCGGGCGCAGGTATCGGCGCCGGTGGTCGTGGCGGCCGCCGAGCTCGAATCCGGGCGAACGCTCGAAGCCGTCGACGTCAAGCTCGAGCGTCGCGCGCTCGGCGGCGACACGCTCGCCGATCCCGGCGAAGTCGTCGGCAAGACGCTGCGGCGCGCCGTGCGCAGCGGCGATCCCATCGAGCGTCGCTGGCTGCACGAGCCCATCCTCGTGCGTCGCGGCGATGCGGTGACCATCGTCGCGCGGCGCAGCGGGGTCGAGGCACAGGTCGCGGGCGAGGCGCTGCAGCCCGGCCGGCGA
>QGUO01000194.1 GCA_003242495.1 Pseudomonadota bacterium
GATTACGGTTATCTAGTATGAAGCGGGCGACGAGGCCTGCGCGGGGGCGTGCGGCGGGCCATCGTCAGGCCGGCCGCGATCCTGCGCGATGGCGTGGACGCATGCCGCACTCGCCCTGCTGCACGCAGCCGGCGAACGCGCCTTTGTTGAGGTGCACGGCCGGTGCGCTTACGCTATCCCCTACCCCGTACCCTGGCGCTCCTACAACAATGACAGCGAAACGCGCGCTCATCGTCGACGACTCACGCTCTGCACGGGTGATTCTCGGTCGCATGCTCGAAGGCTACGGGTTGCAGGTCGACACCGCCGAATCCGCCGAGCAGGCGCTGGAATACCTGCGCGAACAGCGCCCCGATGTGATCTTCATGGATCATTTGATGCCCGGCATGGACGGCTTCCAGGCAGTGCAGGCCCTCAAGGCCAACCCGCACACCGCCACCATTCCAGTCATGATGTACACCTCACAGGAGGGCGAGCTGTACCTGAGCCAGGCGCGGGCGCTGGGCGCCGTCGGCGTGCTGCCGAAGACGGTCAAGCAAACCGACGTGTCGCGGGTGCTGTATCAACTGCGCTTGTTGCCCGATCGGCGCGCCGCCGATTCCACGCACAGCCTGCCCGCCGCGCAGGCCGCGAGCGGCGCGTCGGAGACGGAGGTCGTACCGATCGAGCGGTCGCACGAGCCCGGCGAGATCGAGCGCGCCGTGCGCGGCGCCATCGGTCCGGCGCTCGAGGAACAGACCACGGAGCTGCGGCGCTGCGTCACGCACGGCCTCGAGGCGTTGGGGCGGCGCATGACTGCACGGCTGGAGGCGTTGGCGGCGAGGCTGCCGGAGGCGCCGCCCGCGTCGGCTTCCGCAATCCCGGAAAGGCCTGCACGCCGGCGCTGGCTGCCGCTTGCGGCCACCGTGGCGCTGGCATGGGTACCGGCGCTGGTGCTTGGCGCTCTGTACGTCCAGGCACTGAGCTCGACCTCGGGCCCGGCAAGCGCCGACTCGCGCCTCGGCGCGCTGGAAGCACAACAGGCGCAGATCCTCACGCTGCTCGCCGAGTTGCGCGCCGAGCTACGCTCCCCCGCAGCAGACAGCGAACCTGCGCAGCCGGCGCCCGCCGGCCTGCGCACGACCATCGAGCAGGTGCCCTATGGTGAAGCGCCGCTGGCCGGCGCCCGGCTCGAACGCCTGCGGGCGTTGCTCGCCGAGCTGCCGGACTTCCGCGGCCGGCTGCGCATCACCACCTACGTCGGCGACTTCTGCCTCACGGGCAATGCGCTCGAGGGCTACTCGATCGCGGCGGACGACCTGCCGGTGACGGGCTGCGACCTGCTCGGCAATCCCTTCGACGACGGGCTCACCATGGCCGAGCGCCAGTCGCTCGACTTCGCCAACCTGATCTCGACCTTCCAACGGGAAGTGGGCGATACGCTGGCCATCGGCGTGCAGCACCTGGGGCGCCAGCCGCGCGTGGCGTATCCGGATCGCGCGCGCGCCGCGCTCACGGCCGGCGAATGGAATCGAATCGCCGCCCAGAACAACCGCGTGGAATTTGCGCTCGAGCCCGCCAGCTGATGCGCCGCCGGCCACCCGCAACCGTTACCATGGATCCTGCATGAGGACCGGCGAACCGGCATGGCTGCTGTACGGCGCGAGCGGTTACACCGGCGAGCTGATCGCGCGCGAGGCGGTGCGCCGCGGAATGCGGCCGGTGCTGGCCGGCCGCTCGCGCACGCGCATCGAGCGACTCGCCGCGGAGCTTGACTGTCCCTGCGCGGTCTTCGCGCTGGAGGACCACACCGCGATGCTCGACGCCCTGCAGGGCATGACCGCGGTGCTGCACTGTGCGGGGCCGTTCTCGGCGACGGCCCCGCCGATGATGCAGGCATGCCTCGCGGCGCGTGTGCATTACCTGGACATCACGGGCGAGATCGATGTGTTCGAGCTGGCCCGGGGAGCGGACGACCGGGCGCAGCGTGCGGGCATCGTGCTGTGCCCCGGCGTCGGGTTCGACGTGGTGCCCACGGATTGCGTGGCGTTGAAGCTCAAGGAGGCGCTGCCGGATGCCACGCACCTGGCGCTCGGTTTCGAGAGCCGTGCGGGACGCAGTGTCGGCACGGCGAAAACCGCGGTCGAGTCGCTTGGTCTCGGCTGTCGCGTGCGGCGTGAGGGACATATCGTTCGATTGCCGCTGGGCGCGCTCACCCGCCGCATCGACTTCGGCGCAGGCGAGCGCATGGCCGTCGCCATCCCGTGGGGCGACGTGAGCACGGCATACTACACGACCGGTATCGGCAACATCGAGGTCTACGTGGCTGCATCGCCCAGGACGATTCGACGCATGCGGTGCATGAACTGGGCGCGTCCGCTGCTGCGCCAGCCCTGGCTGGTGCGGGCGCTGCAACGTCGCATCGAGCGCACCGTGAAGCCGCCCGACAGGACGCAACGCGAAGCCAATGAGACCTTGGTGTGGGGTGAGGTGCGCAACGCCGGCGGCCGGCTCGTGCGCGCGCGTCTGCGCACGGCCGACGGTTATCAGTTGACCGTGTCCGCCTCGCTGGCGCTGCTCGCCGAGGTCATACGCGGCACGCATCCGCCGGGCTTCGCAACGCCTGCACGGCTGGTCGGCGCGGACTTCGTGACCACGCTGCCGGGATCGTCGGCCATCCGCCTGGACACCCCATGAGTCGCATGCCCGCGCCCGTCACGCTGTCGGCGAGACTCGCCTCCGCTTTCGCTCCGCCGGCCTGGCTCGCTCATCCCCATGTGCAGTCCGTGCTGCCGAGCCTGCGCCTGCGTCGGCCTCTGCTGGCGCGCCGCGCCGCGCGCATGCTCGCCTGCGACCGCGTGCACGTGCTCGACTGCGGCGAGGGCGTGCGGCTGATCGGTCATCACGCGAGCCACGCCGCCGCGGGCGAAGCACCGGCCCGGGACCTGGTCATCCTGCTGCACGGCTGGGAAGGCAGCGCCGAGTCGCTCTACGTGCTGTCGCTCGGCAGTCACTTGTTCGAGCTGGGCTGCGATGTCTTTCGTCTGAACTTCCGTGACCACGGACCGAGCCACCATCTGAACCCGGAGATCTTCCATTCCTGCCGCATCGCCGAGGTGGTCGGCGCGGTGCGCTGCGTGCAATCGATGTTCCCCAAGCAGCGCCTGACGATCGCCGGCTTCTCGCTGGGCGGCAACTTCGCGCTGCGTGTCGCCGTGCGCGCGCCGGCCCGGGGCATCCGGCTCGAGCAGGCCATCGCGGTCTGCCCGGTGTTGAGCCCGCACAGCACGATGGCGGCGCTGGAGAACGGCTGGTTCGTGTACCAGCGCTATTTCATCGCCAAGTGGAAGCGCTCGCTCGAGATCAAGCAACGCCACTTCCCCGAGCTCTACGATTTTCGCCCGATTCTCGCGCAGCACAGCCTGCGCGCCATGACCGAGATGCTGGTCGAACGCTACAGTGAGTTTCCCGATCTCGATGCCTACCTGAACGGCTACTCCATCGTGGGCGACGCCCTGGCGGCGCTCGAGGTCCCGAGTCGCATCCTGTTCGCCCTGGACGATCCCATCATCCCCGCGCGCGATCTGCCCGCGCTGGCACGCACGCCGCGGCTCGAGGTGCTCGAAAGCGCACGGGGCGGGCACTGCGGATTCATGGACAGGCTCCACGGACCAAGCTGGGCCGATCGCCAGGTCGCCGCGCTGATGGGCCTGGACACACGCGGCCGCGACGCGGATGGGGAGCCGGACCGGATCCCGTCCGCCGCCCGGACTCGCGACCGGGATCCCGGGCGGCCCTGACGACGCTCAGCGCCGCGGGCCATGGTTTCAGGTGGCGCCGCCACGCGCCGACATCGACTGGCACGGCATGCCGCCCCTCGGCTCGCTCGTAGTGGATACCGCCGCTGGGGCTGCTCACGCACTGGATCGACGGCCTGACGGGCTGCGGCTGAGCCCGGGGCAATTCAGGAGCGGCGCTTCTCCTGGTACTCGACGACCGGCGCACCGCTGGTGACCGCCATCTCGCCATCGATCACGGCCCCTTCGGCCACGGCGATGACGCGGGCCTGGACGGTTCCCTTGATCCGCGCGGTCTTGCGGATTTCGAGTTTCTCGCGGATGAGGACCGTGCCTTCGACTTCGCCGGCCAGGATGGCGTTGTTCGCCTCGAGCTTGCCCTCCCAGCGTCCACCCTCGGACAAGGTCACCACGCCGCACACCGAACAGTCGCCGACGACTTTGCCTCCGACCACCAGGTCGCCCTGGCAGTCGAGATTGCCGTTCAACGTGGTCCCATCGCCGATGAACGTCGGGCTGCCCGAGATTCGATCGGCGTGACGGCGGCGCGGAGTATCGGACATCTGAGTCTCCCTGCTCGAAAAGTGGGCGGTAATGTAGGGATCTGGTCCCCGGCTGTCCAAAGCTGACGTTCCGCGTCACGCCCGGGCCGATTCGCGCCACGGTAACTCATTGATCGCACGCGAACCGACGCCTTGGCACATGCATTGCAAAACGATGCGTGCTATGCGCTGAACCTCAGTGTCGCTGGCCGGCTCGCCCGGTCCGCGGCCACGGGTTCGATTCGAAGCCGCCGGCGTCTTCCCCGCTGGCGGCTCTTTTTTTTCGGGTGCGCGCCACGATGGTGAGCGCTGCGCGACACCCGCCGCCAAGGCTATCATGGCGGCCTCGCATGCATCCCGCACCCCCTGTGCAGAATGGAGGCCGCTTCATGCTTCGCCCGGCCACTCGTTTCGCCGTCCTGCTCGCCGCATGGTGGGCGCACGCCGCCGTCGCACAGGTACCGGGCGCGGACCAGGTCCGGGCCGTCACCCTGGACAATGGCATGCAGGTCATCGTCTGGCCGGACCACGACATTCCCAACGTGGCGCTGTACAACTGGGTGCGCGTCGGCAGCCGCAACGAGGTCCCGGGGATCACCGGGCTCGCGCATTTCTTCGAGCACATGATGTTCAACGGCACGACGACCCGGGCGCCCGGCGAGTTCGACCGGGTGCTCGAGGCCAACGGCGCACGCAACAATGCGTTCACGTCCCAGGACGTCACCGTCTATCAGGACTGGCTGCCGCGCACGGCGCTCGAGACGGTGTTCGAGCTCGAGGCCGACCGCCTGCGCAATCTCTCCTTCGATCCGCAGGTCGTGGAAAGCGAGCGCGGCGTGGTGCGTTCCGAACGGCGGCTGAGCGTCGACGACAATCATGCCCGCCGGCTCAGCGAGCAGGTGCAGGCGACGGCGTTCCTCGCCCATCCCTACGGCATGCCCGTCATCGGCTGGCCATCGGACATCGAGTCCTGGCGAATCGCGGATCTCGAGCAGTTCTTCGCGAAATACTACGCGCCGAACAATTGCACGCTGGTCATCGTCGGCGCGGTCGACCCCGAGGAGGCGCTTGCCCTGGCGCGCAAGCACTTCGGACCCATTGCGCGGCAGACGCCGCCCGAGCCCATCCGCACACGCGAGCCGCCACAGCGCGGCGAACGTCGCGTGCATGTCGCCATCGATGCGCAGACGCCGTTGCTGCAAGTCGCCTATCACGGCATCGCCGGCGCCGACCCGCGCGCCCCCGCACTGGAGCTGCTGATGCGCATCCTCACCGACGGCGACGCGTCCCGGCTGCATCGGCGACTGGTCGAGGAACAGCGCCTCGCGATCTCGGTCGACGGCTACGCGGACGAGGGCTTCGACCCGGGCCTGGTCTGGTTCTTCCTGTCCCTGCCGGCGCAGGGCGACCTGGCGACCGCCGAAGCGGCGCTCACGCGCGAGCTCGCCGGCGTGGTGCGCGAGGGCGTCAGCGCCGCGGAGCTGTCCCGGGCGCGCAACCAGGCGCTCGCGGACTTCTGGCGAGGCCTGGCCACCATCGACGGCAAGGCGGCCGCGCTCGGTGAATACGCCGTGCTCAAGGGCGGCTACGAAAAGCTGTTCGACGCCCCGGCGAAGTACCAGGCCGTCACCCTGGACGACATCAAGCAGGTCGCCGCCGACCTCTTGGATCCCACCCGGCGCACCGTCGGCACGCTCGGCGGTCGGGGCTCCGCGGAGGAGGCATCATGAGCAGAATCTCGAGCCATGCCCGCGGGCGGGCGCGCGTGTTCGGCCGCGCCGGGCGCGTGCTGCTGGCCTGGTGTGCGTTGACGGTCACTGCCGCGGCCCCGGCCGACGAGGCCGGGGTGCGTGTGCCACCGTTCGAGCGGGTGCAACTCGCCAACGGGACGGTGCTGCTGCTCATGGAGCGCCACGACGTGCCGCTCATCGCCTTCCAGGCCCTGATCCGCGGCGGGGCCATGGTCGATCCGGAAGACCGCTCCGGCATGGCGAGCCTGCTGGCGGCCATGCTGGAGAAGGGCGCCGGCGAGCGCGACGCGTTCGGGTTCGCCGACGCCGTGGCCGCGGTGGGCGGCTCCATCCAGGCGCGCGCACGGACCGAAAGCCTGGTCGTTTCCGGCTCCTTCCTGGCGCGCGACCAGGCCCTCATGGTCGAGCTGCTGGCCGACATGCTGCAGCGTCCGTTGCTCGAGCGGGATCAATTCGAGGCGCTGCGCGCCCGGCACATCGATTTCATCCGCGCCGCGAAAGAATCGAGCCTGGGCTCCCTCGCCGCGGTGTACGGCGCACGGGCGCTGTTCGGCAGCCACGGCTACGGGCATCGGGTGATCGGCAGCGAGGTGGGACTGGCGGCCATCGCTCATGAGGA
>QGUO01000195.1 GCA_003242495.1 Pseudomonadota bacterium
CCGGTTCCGGGGTGGTTCCCCACAGTTCTTATTCCGCCCGGGCGGGGCGCCGCTGATCACCGAGCTGATCCAGCGGGCACGCGCCGCGGCGCGCCCGCGCCGGCTGCTGATGTTCGCCGAGAATGAGCCGCAGCGATCGGAGCTTCTGCTGCCGGCGTCCCAGGGCGGCTTCGATCTCGACGGCATGTGGAACGACGACTTCCACCACGCGGCGCGGGTGGCGCTCACCGGCGTGCGTGACGGTTACTACCGCGACTACGGCGGCAGCGCGCAGGAGCTCGTTTCCTGCGCCAGGCACGGCTTTCTTTATCAGGGGCAGTACTACCATTGGCAGCGCAAGCCGCGCGGCTCGCCGATGGGCGCACTGCCGGCGCAGAGCTGCGTGATCTTCCTCCAAAACCATGATCAAGTGGGCAACACGTTCACGGGACGTCGCCTGCACCGGCTGACCAGTCCCGGGCGGCTGCGCGCCCTGACCGCGCTGCTGCTGCTGGCCCCGCAGACGCCGCTGCTGTTCATGGGTCAGGAGTTCGCCGCGAGCGCGAATTTCACCTTCTTCGCGGATCACGACGGCACGCTCGGTGCGAGCGTCTACGCTGGCAGGCGTGCGTTCCTCGGACAGTTCCGCTGCTACGCGACGCCGGCGGCGCAGACAGCGATTCCCGATCCATCCGCGGAGCACTCGTTCACCGCCTCGAAGCTCGACTGGTCCGAGCTTGGGCGGCACCGCTGCGCTTACCGCCTGCATGCGGATCTGCTGCGCCTGAGGCGTGAGGATCCGGTCATCGCGCGCCAGGCGCGTGATGCACTCGATGGCGCCGTGCTCGCCACACAGTGCCTGCTGCTGCGCTGGTTCGATCGCGAGCACGGCGATCGGCTGCTGCTGGTCAACCTCGGTGTGGAATCCCGCCCGGACCGCCTGGCCGAGCCGCTGCTGGCGCCGCCCGCAGATCGCGCCTGGGAACTTGCCTGGAGCAGTGAACATCCTCTCTATGACGGCCGCGGCGCCCTGTCGCCGCTCGCCGAGGACGGCAGGTGGCGCTTCGAGGCCGAATGCGCCGTGCTGCTACGGGCCACGACGATTGGGCCGGAGTTGGACCATCATGCTGCGCGATCGTGAACTCGTCCTGCCCTGCGCCGAGGCCGACCCCGCGTTCCTGCTTTCGCGCGAATGGCTGGTGACCAACGGCCTCGGCGGTTACGCCTCGGGCACGATCGCAGGCGTACCGACGCGCAAGTATCACGGGTTGTTCGTGCCCAATCTCACCGTCCCCAAGGGCCGCTACCTGCTGATTTCCCGCTGCGACGAGGAAGTGACGCTCGAAGACCGGCGCTCCATCCTCGGCGGAGTGGAATTCTCCGACACGCACATGGAAAGCGACACGCACTGGCATCTGCAGGAATTCCGTCTCGATCATCGCATCGCGGTGTGGCGCTTCGACCTGGGCGGACGGGTGCTCGAGAAGTCGGTGTTCATGGTGCAGAATCAGAACACGGTGTGCGTGCGCTACCGTCTGCTCGCGGGGGAGCCGCTCACGCTGTGCATCCGCCCGTTCGTATCCTTCCGCCGGCATGACGACCTGCCGAGCCGCGAGATCGACCGGCCATTCGTCCTGTCGATCTGCCAAGGCCGCCACGAGGTCCAGCTGGCGCACACGCCCCTGGTGTTGCGCATGGGGCTGCGTCCACGGCACGGCGTATTCGTCGCCGAAGGCCGTCATGCCGCGGACTTCCTCTACCGCATCGAGCGCAGCCGCGGCGATCCGCACTACGAGAGCGCCTTCAGTCCCGGCTGTTTCCGGGACACACTGGCGCGTGACCGCCCGCTTGCTTTCGTGGCCAGCACCCAGCCCTGGGAAGCGCTCGAGTTCGACGTCGGCGCGGCACTCGCCGCCGAGCGTCGCCGCACACGCAGGCTGCTGGCCCGCGCCCGCGAGGCGGTCGGCGATCCGTTCGCCGAGCAACTCGTCATGGCGGCCGATCAATTCATCGTCCTGCCCGGCGCCCGCCTCGAGGAATCCGTGCTGGCCGATGCCGCCGGCCGCGAGCTGCGCACCGTGATCGCCGGCTATCATTGGTTCGGCGACTGGGGCCGCGACACCATGATTTCGCTCGAGGGACTGACCTTGCGCACCGGTCGTTGGCGCGAAGCGGGGGCCATCCTGCGCACCTTTGCCAACTACGTGCAGGACGGCTTACTGCCGAACCTGTTCCCCGAGGGCGAGCGGCAGGCGCTGTATCACACGGTCGACGCCACGCTCTGGTACTTCCACGCCATCTCGCGCTATCTCGAGTCGGTCGATGACCGCTCGGCGCTGCGCGAGTTGTTTCCGGTGCTCGAGTCCATCGTGACTCATCACCTGCAGGGCACACGCTTCGGCATTCGCGTCGATCCGGCCGACGGGCTGATCACGGCCGGCACCGAGGACCTCCCGCTCACCTGGATGGATGCGAAGCTGGACGACTGGGTGGTGACGCCGCGACGCGGCAAGCCCGTCGAGATCCAGGCGCTCTGGTACAACGCCCTGGAACTCATGGCGGACTGGGCCCGACGCCTGGGTCAGCCGGACGACGCGTACCGGGAACATGCCCGACGCTGCCGCGAGGCGTTCAACCGCCGTTACTGGAATCCAGCCAGCGGCTGCCTGTTCGATGTGCTGGACGGCCCGGACGGGGACGATGCGGCGATCCGGCCCAACCAGATTTTCGCGGTCTCCCTGCCGCACGCCGTGCTCGCGGAGAACCGCTGGCCGGCGGTGGTGCAGACCGCCATGCGCCATCTGTTGACGCCCTACGGGCTGCGCACCCTGAGCCCGGAACACCCCGACTACAAGCGTAGCTATCATGGCGACCTGCGCGCCCGCGATGCCGCCTATCACCAGGGAACCGTCTGGCCGTGGCTGCTCGGTCATTTCATCGACGCGTTCCTGCGGGTCCACGGGGACCGACAGGCGGCACGGCGCCTGCTGTCCGGGTTCGAAGCGCACCTGCATGAGGCAGGCGTCGGCAGCATCAGCGAAATCTTCGATGCCGAAACGCCTTTCAATGCTCATGGCTGCATCGCGCAGGCCTGGAGTGTCGCAGAAGTGCTACGTGCCTGGATCGTGACAAACGAGCTGGCACACTAACGGGTTGCGGGGCGGCACGCGCAGCGCGGCGGCGAGGAACCCGCACGCCGCCGCGCGCGTAAGCTAACTACCCGCGCGCCGGCGTGCCGGTGCATGGCACTACAAAGGTATTCTTTCCCTCTGCGAGACGGCCGTCCGCGCGAGGACGAGCTGCGATGTCATTCTTGGCAGGTGAACGTGAGTCACATCAAGCCCTGGTTGGCGTTGGTCGCCCTGGCGCTCGTGAGTTTCACCGGCCCGTCGGACCGTCAGCGGGCTTCCGACACGGCAGCCGCCAGCGAATACGAGTTCAGTCATGAATCGGTCATCGAAGAGGCGCGGCGCCTCGCCGCCCGCGAGTACGCGCCGCGTGAGCTGCCGGAGAATTCGCCGCTCATGCAGCTCTCGTATGACGAGTATCGTGAAATTCGCTTCAACAGCGAACGGGGCATCTGGCGCAACGAACAGGTGCCGTTCCGGCTGGAACTATTGACGGCGGGATTCATCTACCGGACGCCGGTGACGGTCGCGGTGGTCGAGAGCGGCCGTGCACACAACTTGCTGGGCACACCCGACCTGTTCACCTTCGGTCCCAAGGTCCAGCGCTTCGCCGGCGAGACCATGCCGCTGTCCGGCTTTCGCGTGCGCACGCGGCTGAACTCGCGTTCGACCTGGGATGAGTTCCTGTCGTTCCAGGGGGCGAGCTATTTTCGCGCCGTGGCGCGCGATACCGTCTACGGCCTGTCGGCACGCGGCCTGGCCTTGCGGACCGCACACCCGACGGGCGAGGAATTCCCCGCGTTCACGCACTTCTGGATCGAGCGGCCCGCCGCCAACGCGACGGGAATCGTGATTCATGCGCTGCTCGACAGCCCGTCCGCCACCGGGGCTTATCGGTTCTCGGTGATTCCCGGTACCGAGACCGTCATGGACGTGGACGTGACACTGTTTCCGCGGCGGCCGCTCGACGCGGTCGGCATCGCCCCGCTCACTTCGATGTTCCTGTTCAATGGCTCGGATCGTTCACGCATCGACGATTTCCGCAACGCCGTACACGATTCCGACGGGCTGCAGATCCTTTCGGCTGCAGGTGAGCAGATCTGGCGTCCCCTGGCCAATCCGACACAGTTGCAGATCTCGAGCTTCACCTCCACCGCGCCGCGCGGGTTCGGTCTGGTACAGCGCGCGCGCAAGCTCTCGGACTATCAGGATCTGAGCTCTCAATGGCATCGTCGCCCGAGCGTCTGGGTCGAGCCGAAGGGCGAATGGGGCGCCGGCGCGGTCGAGCTCATCGAGATCCCCACGGACTTCGAGGGCAACGACAACATCGTGGCCATGTGGCGTCCCCGGAACGCGATCCCCGCGGGATCACCCTGGCGCACCTCCTACCGTCTGCGCTGGAGCCGCCATCCGCCGACCATCTCCTCGCTCGCCAAGGTGGTGGCGACACGCTCGGGCCCGACCCGCGACGGTCGGCGTCGCATGTTCGTGGTGGATTTCGACGCCGCCGCGAGCGCACCCGAGCGCCTGCGCCTCGAGATCGGTTCCTCGGCCGGTAAGTTGAGCAATCAATCACTGACTTACAATCCGCTCACCCGCGGGGTGCGCGCAACGTTCGAGCTCGATCCGGCCAATGCCACCCTGGCCGAGCTGCGCCTGCGGCTGTTGCGCGGCGATGAGCCGGTTTCGGAAACCTGGCTGTATCGATGGACCGCCAGCTGAGCCCGTTCGCCGAGCGCGCACCCGCGACGCCCCTCGGCGGCATGCCGCCACCGGCCCCCCAGCTCATGCCGGTCCAGGACCTCGAGCGCGCGCCGGCCGCGGCGCGCGCACCGGCGGGCCTGCGCGCCTGGGTGGCACGCATTCTGGTCGCTGGCGGCACGCTCGCCATAGCCAGCTACGGCGTCTTCGAAATGCTCGGCATCGTGGGCTTCAGCCGCATGACGTTCCTGCAAGGCGTCATGATCTTCTTCTTCACTGTCACATTCACCTGGATCGCATTCGCGGCCGCCTCCGCCGTCACCGGCATTCTCGTGCCGCCGCGCCGCTGTCCGCGCGCCGACTCGCTCGGCGAAAGCCGCACGGTGCTGCTGATGCCGGTCTACAACGAAGACCCCGTGCACACCACTGCGGCGCTGCACAGCATGGCCGAGGCGCTCGCCGCACACGGCGTCGCCAGGCATTTCGAGATTGTCATCATCTCCGACTCCACCAAGGTCGATGCCTGGATCGCCGAGTGTATCGCCGTCGAGCGCCTGCGCAGCGCCTTGGCCGGCACCATGCCCGTGTGGTACCGCCGACGTTGGCACAATGTGGGCCGCAAGTCGGGCAACGTCGAGGATTTCATCAAGCACTGGGGCGCGCGCTACGACTACATGGTGGTGCTCGATGCCGACAGTCTCATGGCCGCCGAGACTCTGGTCGAGCTCGTCAAGCGCATGGAGGCCGACCCGCGCCTCGGCCTGCTGCAAACCGTGCCGCGGATCATCGGACAATGGAGCCTGTTCTCGCGTCTGCAGCAGTTCGCCGGCAGCGTCTACGGCGCAGCGATCGCGCGGGGCGTGGCTGGCTGGTCGGCCGACGATGGCAATTTCTGGGGACACAACGCCGTGATCCGCGTGGCGGCTTTCGCGCAGTCCTGCGGCCTGCCCGTGCTGCCCGGTCCGCCGCCGTTCGGCGGCCACGTGCTGTCCCACGATTTCGTGGAAGCGGCGCTCATGCGCCGAGCCGGCTGGAAGGTGTGCATGGCACCCGACCTGACCGGCTCCTGGGAAGACAGCCCGCCCTCGCTCACCGACGTGGCGGTGCGCGACCGGCGCTGGGCACAAGGCAACCTGCAGCACGGCAAGGTCATCGGCGCTCGCGGGCTGACCTGGCCGAGCCGGCTGCACTTCCTCATGGGCATCATGAGCTATGTGTCTTCGCCGCTGTGGCTGCTGCTGATCCTCACCGGCTTCGCGTTGACCCTGCAGGCGACACTGATCCGCCCGGAGTACTTCACCAGCGCCTTCCAGCTCTTTCCCAACTGGCCGCGCTTCGATGCCGAGCGCATGGTCGAGCTGTTCGTGTTCAGCATGGTCGTGCTGCTCACGCCCAAGGCCATCGGCCTCATGCGCGCGCTGGTCAGCGGCCGGCTGCGCCGCGGCAGCGGCGGCCTGCTCGGCCTGCCGGTGAGCTGTCTGGTCGAAACCCTGCTCTCGGCGCTGTACGCGCCGATCATGATGCTCGTCCAGACGCAACATATCTGCGAGATCTTCACTGGCCGCGACTCGGGCTGGAAGGCGCAGCGGCGCGCCGCCACGGGCGTGCCGTGGAGCGAGGCATGGCACTTTCACTGGAAGCACACCCTGTTCGGCGTCGCCATGGCATGCGTGGCCTGGTGGCTGTCGCCCGTCCTGCTCGCCTGGCTGTCCCCGGCACTGCTCGGCTTGCTGCTCGCGGTGCCGCTGTCGAAGGCAAGCGGCAGCGTGCGCCTCGGCCGGGCGCTCGCTCGCCTGGGCATTTTTCGCACACCCGAGGAGACCTGGGTGCCCGACGTGGTCCGGCGCCGCGATGAGCTCGCACGCCACGCACCGC
>QGUO01000618.1 GCA_003242495.1 Pseudomonadota bacterium
CTTCCGGCTGCTGTACACCGCGAAGGCGGCGGACCCGGCGCCGGCCGGCGGCCGGCAGGCGGACCCGGTGCAGCGGCTCGGGGAGTAGCGGGATGAATACGTCCGGACCGACGAGGGCTGGCGTATCGCGCGGCGCGAGGGCAAGGCGGTCATGCTGATCGGGCAGGCCTCCTGAGGTCGCGTGCGGCGTTTTCCCGTTACAATGTGCGCCGCGCGCCCGTCGATACCCGGTCCAATGCGCAAACCATAACCTGGCGACAACAGCCGATCTTCCGAACATAAGGAGAGCGACCCGATGAGGAACCGAATGGCAATCCTGGTGGGCTTGGCCTGCGCGGCGACCGCGAGTGCCGAGGTGACCGGGCCGGTGACGTACAACATCGATCCGGAGCACACGTACCCCAGCTTCGAAGCCGATCACATGGGTGGGCTGTCCACCTGGCGCGGGAAGTTCAACACCACCACCGGCACCATCGTGCTCGACCGCCAGGCCCAGACCGGTACCGTCGACATCACCATCGATACCACCTCCGTGGATTTCGGCCACGACGGGATGAACGATCACGCCAAGTCGCCGGACATGCTGGACGTTGCCCAGTACCCGACCGCGACCTACACGGGCAAGCTCGTGGACTTCAAGGACGGGGCGCCGACCGCGGTGGAGGGCACGCTCACCCTGCGCGGCGTGAGCAAGCCGGTGAAGCTCGAGATCAGGCGCTTCCTGTGCAAGCAGCACCCCATGCGGGGCAAGGAAGTGTGCGGCGCCGACGCGCATGGCACCTTCAACCGTGCCGACTTCGGCATCGACTATGGCAAGCAGTTCGGCTTCCTGATGGACATCGGGCTGGCGATCCAGGTCGAGGCCCTGATTGCCGACTGATCGGCCGAGGCGGCACCGGGTGCGGCGTCGCTTGCGCGGCGCCGCGTCGCTGATGCGGTGCCGCCTTCCCGGTCGCCCGGTTGCGGGATCTATGACTGTCGCCGCCGACACCCAGCGGCTATGCTCGTCGCCCTGATGGCGGTCGCGCACGCCACCGACGCGCGTCGAGCTCCCGCAGGCATGGCAGCCGGTGCGTGTGCAGCGCCCCCGCGCAGCGCGTGTCCAGAGTCGTGAACGCATTCGTGCAAAGCCGTTTCGCGGGCCGTTCGTGGCATCGGTCAGGCGCCACGACGTGCGCGCATGGTGACCTTCTCTTACCTCCGACTTCTTCGTGAGCAGCATGAGCAGCAAGTACCAGCCCAACATCGACCTCGATAGCCTGGTGGCCATCGACATCCACACCCACGCCAAGATCTCCGGACGCGCGCCGCGCGATCCGTGCTCGATTCTGCTCGACGAGGCCATGGCGAAGTACTTCAAGACCAATCCCGACGCCATGCCTTCCATCCCGGAGACCGCCCAGTATTTCCGCGAGCGCAAGATGGCGGCGGTGATCTTCCCGGTCGACTCCGAAGCCGAGCGGGGCCTGGCGCGCATCGCCAATGAGGAAGTCGCCGAGGTCGCGGCCGAGCACAACGACGTGCTGATTCCGTTTGCCAGCATCGATCCCGCCAAGGGGAAGATGGGGGCGCGCGAGGCGCGGCGGCTCATCGAGGAGTACGGGGTGCGCGGCTTCAAGTTCCACCCCTCCGAGCAGGGCTTCTATCCGAACGACCGCAAAGCCTACGTGCTCTATGAAGTGATCGCCGAGGCCGGCTTGCCGGCGTTGTTCCACACCGGGCAGACCGGCGTCGGGGCGGGCGTCCCGGGCGGCCTCGGGGTGCGGCTGAAGTATTCGAATCCCATCTACCTGGACGACGTGGCGGCGGACTTCCCCACGATGCCCATCATCATGGCGCACCCGTC
>QGUO01000619.1 GCA_003242495.1 Pseudomonadota bacterium
TCGCAGCGCTGTGCGTGCACGAACGCAGTGCGCCGGGCGATGCCCCGGCGCTCGAGAGGCTGCGCGAGGTGGTGCGTGCGTTCGAGGCGGCCGGGCCCGCACGCGTCGGGCCGGGCGAGCCGGATTGGGGGCAGGCCGAGGCGCTGACCTTGCTCGGGCAACGCTATCTGGAAAGCGGCCAGGCCCTGGCGGCGCGCGATGCGATCGAACGTGCTCTGGTGCTCGCGCCCGATTACCGCGCCGCGCAGGACCTGCTGGAGCAGGCCGCACGGCGCGCGCAATGAGCGCGACGCCCGGGCGGCGCTTCGGCGCCGGCGCAGCGCTGCGCGCACGACCTGACGAATATGCGTATTTCGCTGGTACACTTCCCGGGCATCATGTCCGGGGTCAAGCCCAACATTGCGCATGTCCGCCCAGCTGCAATTGTTCGACGCTCGTGAGGCGACCGATCGCTGGACGGTGCGCGTCAGCGGCCGGGCCCGTCGGCTGTCGGTACGCGTTTATCCGGGCGGGCGTGTCGAGGTGATCGTGCCGCGCGGTGCCGCACCCGCCACCGTGCAGCGCTTCGTGGGCAAGCACCGGCAGTGGATCGACCGACGCATCGCCGATCTGTCGGCGGCGCGCGGCCTGTTGGACGAGCCGCGCCCCGCGAGCGTGGAGCTGCCTGCGCTGGGCCGGCGCTACGCCGTGACCTACCGGCCGTCCGCGCTTGCGAGTGCGCGGGCGTACGCCGTCGGTGACGGGCAGGTGGTGGTCACCGGGCAAGTGGAGGACGAGCGCGCCGTGGGCACTGCACTGCGGCGCTGGCTCGAGACGCTCGCGCATGCCGAGCTCGGCCGGCAACTCGCCGCCATCGCGAAGGAATGCGGCTTTCAGTATCGCCGTCTGCAGATCCGCAGGCAGCGCACCCGCTGGGGCAGCTGCTCGGCCTCGGGCACCATCAGCCTGAATGTCTGCCTGCTGTTCCTGGATCCCGCCGTGGTGCGCTACCTGCTCATCCATGAACTGTGCCACACCCGACACATGAATCATTCCCAGCGCTTCTGGTCCCTGGTGGAGTCGCTCGAGCCACGCTATCGCGAGCTCGACCGGGAGCTGTTGCGTGCCTGGCAGCTCGTGCCGGGCTGGATGTTCGCCTGACCCTGCCAACCCCTTGAGCGCACCCGATCACTGAACCTCGATGTCTTCGAGCGACCAAACTTCCGGCCGGCCGGTCGACCTGTCCAACGAGCAGGTGCACTGGGATCTCGGCGAATCGCAGAGCTACGGCGAGTATCTCGGTCTCGACAAGATCCTCTCGGCGCAGCATCCGATCTCCTTCGAGCACGACGAGATGCTGTTCATCATCATCCACCAGGCCTCGGAGCTGTGGATGAAACTGTGCCTGCACGAGCTCGAGGCCGCGCTCGATCACATCCGCCGCGATGACCTCGGCCCGTCGTTCAAGATGCTGACGCGGGTCTCGCGCATCCAGGCGCAGCTCGTGCAGTCCTGGAACGTGCTCTCGACCATGACGCCGGCGGAGTACTCCGCGTTCCGCAATCAGCTGGGCCGTGCCTCGGGGTTCCAGTCCTACCAGTACCGCATGCTGGAATTCATTCTGGGCAACAAGAACGCCAGGATGATCGAGGTGCACCGGCGCGATCCGCAGATCTACGCAACGCTCGAGCGCGCGCTGGCGAGTCCGAGCATTTACGACGAGTCGTTGCGACTGCTGAGCCGCCGCGGCTTCGAGATTCCCGAGGCATACGTCGACCGCGACTGGTCACAGCCCTACCAGCCGAGCAAGCAGGTGGCAGCGGCCTGGCTCGCGGTGTACCACAGCATCGACGATCATTGGGATC
>QGUO01000196.1 GCA_003242495.1 Pseudomonadota bacterium
TGCCGACGAGCCCGCGGTCGGTGAGCGCGTCGCGGCCTTCGGCGAGCATGGCGGGATTGATGTCCGTGAGAACGACCAGGCCGTCCTTGCCGACCTGTCGCGCCATGCCGGCGGCCAGGTCGCCGGTGCCGCCGGCGACGTCGAGCGCCCGGTGCCCGGGCCGCAAGCCGGTCTGCGACAGCGTGAATCGCTTCCACAGCCGGTGGATCCCACCCGACATCAAATCGTTCATGAGGTCGTACTTCCCTGCCACCGACTCGAACACGGCGCGTACCCGCGCCGTCTTCTCGGCGACCGGCACCTGCTCGTAGCCGAAATCCGTCATCGCGGGCGAGGGCTTCTCTGGCATGGGACTCACGACCACATCAATGCGGGATCAAAGCGCCATTCCGGGACCTTGGGCGTGGCCGATGGGTGGCATGCGGGCATGCCCCGGCCGCGGCGTCATCGCTTGACGGAGGTCGGATAGGGGATACCGAGCTCCGCGAGGCGATCGAGGTAATGCTGCCATTTCTTGTCCCGGTCGCGTCCGAGTTCGTACAGATAATCCCAGGTGTAAAGACCGGTGTCGTGGCCGTCATCGAAGACCAGGCGCACGGCGTAATTGCCGACCGGCTCGACGCCCGTCACCACCACATCGTGCTTGCCCAGCTGCAAGGTTTCCTGCCCGGGGCCGTGGCCCCGCACCTCCGCGGAGGGCGAGTAGACCCGCAGGTACTCGAACGGCAGCTCGAACGCGGCGCCGTCCGTGAACGTGACGGCGAGCACGCGCGAGCGCGTGCGCAGCTTGAGCTCGACGGGATGAGGGGTCGCGGCGGTCACGGCCCGATTGTACCCGATGACGCGCGCTGGCGGGGCGCGGGACTACAGGATGTAGCGCGTGAGGTCCTCGTCCTTGACCAGCTCGCCGAGGTGCTCGTCCACGTACTGCGCGTCCACCACGACCTCCAGGCCGTTGCGATCGGCCGCCTCGTAGGAGATCGATTCCAGCAGCCGCTCGAGCACCGTGTGCAGGCGCCGCGCGCCGATGTTCTCGGTGCGCTCGTTGACCTGGTAGGACACCTCCGCGATGCGCCGCACGCCGCTGTCATCGAACCTGAGCTTCACCCCCTCCGTGGCGAGCAGGGCTGTGTACTGCGTGCACAGGGACGCATCGGGCTCGGTGAGGATGCGAATGAAATCCTCGACCTTCAGCGCGTCGAGCTCCACGCGGATCGGAAAGCGGCCCTGCAGCTCGGGGATCAGGTCCGAGGGCTTGGACATGTGGAAGGCGCCCGAGGCGATGAACAGGATGTGGTCGGTCTTGACCATGCCGTACTTCGTGGTGACGGTGCTGCCCTCCACCAGCGGCAGCAGGTCGCGCTGCACGCCCTCGCGGGACACGTCGGCCCCGGAGGTCTCCTGGCGGCGGGCGATCTTGTCGATCTCGTCGAGGAACACGATCCCGTTCTGCTCGGCATTGGCGAGCGCGCGCAGCTTGAGCTCCTCCTCGTTGATCATCTTGGCGGCTTCCTCGTCGGTGAGCAGCTTGAATGCTTCACGCACCTTGACCTTGCGAGTGCGGGTGCGTGAGCCGCCGATGTTGGAGAACATGCTTTGCAGTTGCTGGGTGAGTTCCTCCATGCCCGGGGGCGCCATGATCTCCACGCCCACGGGCAGCGCGCGCACCTCGATCTCGATCTCGCGATCGTCGAGCTGTCCTTCGCGCAGCATCTTGCGGAATTTCTGCCGCGTCTCGTTCTCGCGCGGATCGGCCTGCGGCTCGACGCCGAAGCCGATGGTCGACTTCGGGCGCGGCAGCAGCGCATCGAGCACGCGCTCTTCCGCCGCATCCATGGCGCGGTGACGGACCTTCTCCATTTCCTCCTCGCGCGTCATTTTCACCGCCACGTCGACCAGGTCCTTGATGATGGAATCCACCTCGCGGCCCACGTAGCCGACCTCGGTGAACTTGGTGGCCTCGACCTTCACGAACGGCGCGCGCGCGAGCTTGGCGAGCCGTCGCGCGATCTCGGTCTTGCCGACGCCGGTCGGGCCGATCATCAGAATGTTCTTGGGCGTGATCTCGGCGCGCAGCGGCTCCTCTACCTGCATGCGGCGCCAGCGGTTGCGCAGCGCGATGGCCACGGCGCGCTTGGCGCCGCTCTGCCCGACGATGTGCTTGTCGAGCTCCTGGACGATTTCTCGGGGGGTCATGGATGACATGGGGAGCGTATTCCTGTCGTACGTTATCCCTTCAACTCCTCGACGGTGATGTGTCGATTGGTGAACACACAGATGTCGGCGGCGATGTTGAGCGACTTCTCGACGATGGTGCGCGCATCGAGCTCGGTGTTCTGTACCAGCGCGCGCGCTGCAGCCAGCGCATACGCGCCGCCGGAGCCGATGGCCATGATGTCGTCCTCAGGCTCGATGACGTCGCCGGTGCCGGAGACGATGTACGAGTTCCTGGCGTCCGCGACGCACAACAGCGCTTCCAGCCGTCGCAGGCTGCGGTCCGTCCGCCAGTCCTTGGCCAGCTCGATCGCGGCGCGCGTGAGATTGCCGTATTGCTGCAGCTTGCCCTCGAAGCGCTCGAACAGCGTGAACGCATCGGCCGTCCCGCCGGCGAAGCCCGCGAGCACCTTGTCATCGTAAAGGCGGCGCACCTTGCGGGCATTGCCCTTCATGACCGTGTTGCCGAGGGAGACCTGGCCGTCGCCGCCGACGGCGACCGTGCCGTTGCGGCGCACCGAAACGATGGTCGTGCCGTGAAATTGTGTCACTGTGAGTTCCCGGGTTCGTCGCTTGGTCGCAAGTGTACAGCCTACTCCGCGGCAGCCCTGCGGCAATCCCGAGGAGGCGGGACGTCTCCGCGGGGCTTCACATCACGTTCTCGCATTGGTTCAGGACTTCTTCGCTTGGCGGCGGGCGCGCGGGTGCGCAGCATCGTAGATCTTGGCGAGGTGCTGAAAATCAAGGTGGGTGTACACCTGGGTCGTCGAAATGTTGGCGTGTCCGAGCAATTCCTGCACGCCGCGCAGGTCCTGGCTGGACTCGAGCAGGTGTGTCGCAAAGGAGTGACGGAACAGATGAGGATGGACACGTGTGCCGAGCCCCAGGTGCCGCGCCCATTGCGCCACGCGGACTTGCACGGTGCGCGCGCTCAGCGGGCGGCCCAGGCGGCTCACGAACAGCGCCCTCTCGCCGGCGGGGGCCATCGCCGGACGTTGCTCGAGCCATTTGGTCAAGGCCTGTGCGGCCTGCCTCCCGAGCGGCACGATGCGGGTCTTGTTGCCCTTGCCGGTGACGCGCACCGTGCGATCGCGCAGATCCACGTCGTGCAGCTGGAGACCGATCAGCTCCGCGAGCCGCAAGCCCGAGGAATAGAACAGTTCCATGATGGCCTTGTCGCGGACGCCGAGCTCGGTCTCGGCGCCCGGGGGCTCGGCGTCCAGGAGCTGCGCCATGCGGTCGACGTCGAGCGTCTCGGGCAGACGGCGGCCCGCCTTGGGCGCCTGCACGCCCCGCGCAGGATTGGCCACGAGCACGCGCTCCCGTAGCAGGTACTCGAAAAAGGAGCGCAATGCCGAGAGCCGGCGTTGAATGGACCGTGGCGACTGCCCCGCGCGAAAGTCCGCCGCCGCGAACGCGCGCACGTGGCCGGCGTCGACGTCGCGCCAATGTGCGATTCCCTGGCGATCACAGAACGCGACGAAGCGCTGCAGATCGCGGCGGTAATTGACGCTGGTGTGCGCGGCCAGCCGGCGCTCCGTCGCCAGATGCGTCAGGAAGCGTGGCAGCCAATCGAGAGCGGTGGCGTTCAACGCTGCGACGCTGCGCTATAGCGCGCTCACTGTCTCGCTGACCAGCTCGCCGATACGCGCCAGAAACTCGGTGCTCATGGTGGGCGCGAACCGCTCCGCGTCGGGGCTGCCGATGGCGAGCAGGTCGGTGTGCGGTCGCGCACCCAGCGGCACCAGTGCCGCGGAGCCGATCTCGGTGGTGCCCACGCCGAAGAGAAAATCGCGCTGGCTGTCGCGGATCTGACCGCAACGCGGCCGCCCGGACTCGAACAGGGTCTCGAACATCTTCAGCTCCGGTGCGTTCGGCGCCACCACGCGCAGGTGGCGGCTGTCGATGGCGGCGAACGGCGAGCCCTCAGGGCGCGCCAGCACCAGCAGCCATTCGGAGGCGCCGAAGTCCTCACGCAGCGAAGTCTCGAGCGTGTCGATCAGCGCGGCGGCGTCACGCGTGCGGATCAAGCGACAGGCAAGGCGATGAATGCGCGCGGCGAGCACGTCGTTGGCGCGCGCCACCTCGATGAGCTCCTGTAACCGTGCCTCGAGCTTCTGGTTCTTCTCGCGCAACACGATCACCTGGCGCTCCACCAGCGAGACCGTCGAGGGGTTGCGACCGTGCGGCAGCCTGATCCGCGCCAGGAGCGCCGAGTGGCGTTCGAAAAAATCAGGATGTTCGTCCAGATAGTCGGCCACGGCTTGTTCGGGAAGCGGCGCGGCCGTCCTCTCCGGCGCGGTTTGCTTGTTCATAAAGCTCCAGCGATTACCCCATTGGTTGCGGCGGCGTGCGGCGGCGTCAGGCGCCCGCCTGAAAGCCTGCCAGGTCGACCGTGCCCTCGAAGACTTTGACCGCCGGGCCGATCAGCCACAGCCGCGCGCCCGGGCCGGGCCACTGCACGGTCATGCGCCCGCCCGGGACGTCGACATTGACCTCCTCGCCGAGCAGCCCCAGGCGTCGGCCCACGGCCACTGCCGCGCACGCGCCGGTGCCGCAGGCCCGTGTCTCGCCCACGCCGCGCTCGTACACCCGCAGGCGGATGTGATCCGGTGCGACCACTTCCATGAAGCCCACGTTCACACGCTGCGGGAAGCGCGGGTGATTCTCCACCGCCGGGCCGAGCGTGTCCACGGCCGCTTCCTTCACCGAGGCGACCTGCAGCACCGCGTGCGGATTGCCCATGGACACCGCGCCGATGCGCAGCTCGCTCTCCCCGACGCGCAGCGGGTAAATGTCTGCCTCGCGTTTGGCCTCGAACGGCAGCGACGCCGGGTCGAAGTTGGGCACGCCCATGTCGATGGCCACCAGCCCGTCGGCGCGCAGCCGCCCGGTGACCTGCCCGCCGGGGCTCGCCATGCGCACTTCGCTGCGTCCGAGGCGCCGCGCGAGCAGGCTGACGAGACAGCGCGCGCCGTTGCCGCATTGCTCGACTTCCGAGCCATCGGCATTGAAGATGCGATAGCGTGCATCGATGCCCGGCGCTGCGCCGAGCAGGACCAGCGCCTGATCGAAGCCGATGCCGGTACGGCGGTCCGCCAGCCGGCGCAGCAGATCGGGCGAGGGAATGGCCGCGGCGGAAGGTGCCTCGAAAACGATGAAATCGTTGCCGAGGCCGTGCATCTTGGTGAACGTTATGCGCATGGACGGAGCATACCGTACGTGGACATTTCTCTCGGGCCATTTTAAGTTAGCTGCCCGACGAACAATAACAGCCTGGCCTCGCCTCCAGTTCCTGGAGCCTCGATTACCCGGAGGATCGCATGCGCCACGTGATGGTTATGAATTCGAAGGGTGGCTGCGGCAAGAGTACGCTCGCCACGAACATTGCCTGCCATTTCGCGGCTCAGGGCTCCAAGGTCGCGCTGGCGGACTACGATCCGCAGTGTACGAGTCTCGACTGGCTGGCGTTGCGCCCGGATGATTTGCCGCCGATCGTGGGGGTGGCGGCCTCCAAGGATGGACTGCGCTCAGTGCCGCGCGACACCGAAGTCCTGGTGATCGACGCGCCGGCGCGCACGCATGGCACGGAGATGAACGAGCTGGTCCGTCGCGCCGAAACCATCCTGGTGCCGGTGCTGCCTTCGCCGATCGACATGAGGGCCTGTGAACGCTTCATGGGCGAGCTGCTCGAGCTCGGTCGGATCCAGCGCGCGCAAGCCCGTCTCGCCGTGGTGGCGAATCGCGTGCGGGAGAACACACTGGTTTTCGAGGAGCTGGACAGGTATCTCGGCAAGCTCAAGGTGCCCTATCTGAGCGCGCTGCGCCAGTCGACGAATTACCTGCGCGCCTTCCAGCGGGGCATGAGCATCTTCGAGCTGCCTGAATATCTCGCCTGGCCCGACTGGGAGCAGTGGCAGCCGATCACCAGGTGGCTGGCCAGTAAGCGCAGCCAGCCGGCCTAGGTCAGGCTCGCGCGAATCCCCTCCTCGAGGTCGGCGTAGCGCAGCCGCACGCCCAGTTGGTGCAGCATGCGTTGGTTGCTGACCTGGCGCGACTCGTTGATGAAGGACAGCCGCTCGGCGCCGAACGTCAGCTGCGCGGTCTCCATCGAGACCTGTGGTGGCGCCGGCAGGCCCGCGAGCGCCGCCACCTTCAGCAGGAATTCGGTCGAGCTCGAGGCGTTGCCGTCGGTGACGTTGTAGACGCCGCAAGCCTCGGGATTCTGCAGCCCGCGCACGCAGGCCTCGACCAGGTCGTCCACGTGAATGCGGTTGGTGACGCCGGCGTCCTCCAGCCTCACCACCGGCTCGCGCCGCGCCAGCCGTTCGAGCCCGAGGCGGGCGGGACCGTAGATGGCGGGCGCCCGCAAGGCCACGCGGGGCACGCCGTGCCCTGCGTCTTCTTCCCATTTCCGAGCCCACGCGACCAGGCCTTATATCGTATGC
>QGUO01000620.1 GCA_003242495.1 Pseudomonadota bacterium
CTGCATTTCGGTTCGTTGATCGCGGCGCGCGCGCTGAGATAGCTGCCCACGGCCGCGATCAACGAACCGAAATGCAGCGGACCGGTCGGGGAGGGCGCGAAGCGCCCCCGATAGAGCGGGGTGGACGGAGCGGGGCCGGGCGTCCGGTCAGTCGCGCTTGGTGCGGCGGGGGCGCAGGATCCCCCGGGGTGCCGGGTCCCCGCTGCGGCGGGCGGCTGGGCACGTTCCTGTGCCCGGTGGAATGTCTGCATGCGCGTCGGGACAGCCGCCGTCCGCCCCAGGAGACGCGCTAGCGGTAGCGGTCGTCGCGGTCGCCGTACTGCTTCTCGCGGCGCTCGCGGCGTTCCTGGGCCTCCACGCAGAGTGTGGCGACGGGCCGCGCTTCCAGGCGCTTGATGCCGATCTCCTCTCCCGTCTCCATGCAGTAGCCGTAGGTGCCGTCGTCGATGCGCTTGAGCGCTTCGTCGATCTTGCGGATGAGCTTGCGCTCGCGATCGCGCGTGCGCAGCTCGAGGCTGAACTCCGACTCCTGCGTGGCGCGGTCGTTCGGGTCGGGGAAGTTGGCCGCCTCGTCCTTCATGTGCAGCACGGTGCGGTCGACTTCCTGCATCAGGTCCCGCTTCCAGTTGTTCAGGATCTGCCGGAAGTGCTCGAGCTGTTCCTTGCTCATGTACTGCTCGCCGCGACGCACGATGTACGGCTTGACGTCGCGCGGCCCCGCCAGCAGGTTGGGATTGGTCTCCGCGTCGTCGCCGTCGTCCTCGTCGCCTGCGTCCGTCACGTCGACGGACGGCGGCACGATGGCGCGTGCCGGCGCGGGCGCTTTTTCGGGCGGTGTGGCGCTTGCCGGGGCGGCAGCACGCGCGCTCGGCTTCTGTGTCGCCTTGAGGGCCGTCTCGGCAGCGACCTCAGGGGCGGACTGGATTGCGGATTCTGCCGTCTCGGCGGCTGGCTTCGGGGTCTTGGTCACTTTTCTCTGCTGCGTCGGGGCGGCCTTGATGCTCGTCGGGGCCGCCGCCTTGGAGCGGGTGGGTCGGGAGGCCGGCTTGGCGTCGGCCACCTTGGCCGCGCGGGTGCCGGCCGATTTGGTGCTCACGCCGGGCGCGGATTTGCCGCGCACCGCGGGCGATTTCTTAGCGGGCGCCGCCTTCTTCGCGGCAGGCGCCTTGGAAACGGTTTTCCCGGCCTTCTTCGCCTTCGCAGACGGTCTCTTCACGGCCATCTAGGAACCTCCGTTCCCCGCGCGAACGCTCGATGCGCGGGGCGTCGCTTTACGAACGAGGGCGGGGATTATACAGACGCCGTACCCGAGGTACAGCCCGCCCGAAACCCCCCCAAAACAAAGCCTCCGCAGCGTGCGCCGGCCGCCCTGGTGGGGCGCGCGGAGCCCCGCCGGACGAGCGCGTCGTTGCTGCGCACGGAGCGCGGTTTCCGTACACTACCGCGCCAGTCGATTCACCCTAGCGCGGTCACCGCCTCCAGGAGTCCGATGCGGCTCAATAAAATCAAACTCGCCGGTTTCAAGTCCTTCGTCGATCCGACCTCGGTGAACCTGCCCGGCAACCTCATCGGCGTGGTCGGTCCGAACGGCTGCGGCAAGTCGAACATCATCGACGCGGTGCGCTGGGTCATGGGCGAAATTTCGGCCAAGCACCTGCGCGGCGATTCCATGGCCGACGTCATCTTCAACGGCTCGGCCTCGCGCAAGCCCGTGGGCACCGCCTCCGTGGAGCTGGTGTTCGACAACTCGGACGGCCGACTCGGCGGGCAGTACGCCGGGTTCGCCGAGGTCTCGCTCAAGCGCGTGGTCTCGCGCGACGGCACCTCCGCCTATTTCCTGAAC
>QGUO01000197.1 GCA_003242495.1 Pseudomonadota bacterium
GGCCTTGCTTTTCATGGGCATGGCTCAGGGCGGCTGTGTTGGCTGACTCGCGACCCCTCGTGCCAGCAGGGCGACGCGCCCGCTCCGCTTCCAGGGGCCGGTGGAGGCGGGCACCGGTCGCATGGCTCAGGCGGCGCGGCCGGCGCGCCGGCGTCGGGAGGCTGCGCCCTTCGCCTGCTTGGACAACGCGCGCCGCGACGTCGTCGCTCGCGGTTCACGCTCGAGCGCCGCGCGCGTGGCCGTGCGCCGCCGTCGCGAAGGTGCGCGCGGCGTGCGCTCGCCTCGTCCGACTTCGTAGGCGCGCTGAGCCGAGTGCCGCGTACGCTCGGCGGTGCGGCCCTTGGCTGGCGGCTCGAGCGGCACGCCGGCGCGTCGCGCCTTGGACAGGCCGATCGCCACCGCCTGGCTGGCCGAGCGTGCGCCGTGCTTGCCGGCTCGAACGTGCTCGATCTCCTCACGGACGAACGCTCCGGCGGCCGTGCTCGGCCGCTTGCCCTGGCGCAAGGCGGTGCGGGCCTTGCTGACGGTGCTCTGGCGAGGCATGCGATGCGCTCCGTCGGAAAATCCTATGAAAGATCAACGCCGGTCGTTGCGCGGGGTTCCACCTCCGCGGGTGGCGCGGAACTCCCTCGATCTTCAGCCGTTCGCTCACGTGGCAGACGAGCACGTGAGGTTCTCATGGCGGTACATTACGACACGCTGATCGTCGGCGGCGGCCAGGGCAGCCTGCCTTTGGCGCGAGTCTTGGTCGATGCGGGACGCAAGGTGGCGCTGGCCGAACGCACGCACCTGGGCGGCTCATGCGTGAACTTCGGGTGCACGCCCACCAAGGCGGCGATCGCCTCGGCACGCATCGCGCACCTGGCGCGACGCGCGAGCGAGTACGGCGTGCACATTCCCAGCGTGGAGGTGGATTTCGCAGCGGTCCTGGACCGTGCCCGGAACATCGCGCTGGAATCTCGCGGCAGGCTGAACGGTTCCCTGGAGCGCTCCACCAACCCGCAGCTGCTGCGCGGTCACGCCCGCTTCATGGGGCGTGACGACGAGGGCTTTCGGTTGTCAGTCGATCAGTTGCGCGTCACCGCCGACGAGGTGGTGCTCGATACGGGCTCGCGGTCCGTGGTGCCCGCGTTCGCGCAAACGGGCGATGAGGACCTCGAGTTCATCACCAGCGAGAACTGGCTCGAACGTCGCGACCTGCCGCGTGAGCTGCTGATCGCGGGCGGCGGTTACATCGGCCTGGAGATGGCCCAGTTCTACCGTCGCATGGGCAGCCACGTGACCGTGGTGGAAACCGCCGGGCAGGTGCTCGCGCACGAGGATCGCGACGTCGCGGATGCCTTGCAGCGCATGCTGGAGATCGAGGGGATCCGTTTCCTGATGAACACGCGCGTCGTCGAGCTCAAACGCACGCCGGGAGGCATCGTGGTCAGCCTGGACTTTCCCGGCGGCAAAGAGGACATCGCCGCGTCGGCCGTGTTCCTGGCGCTCGGTCGCCAGCCGAACACCGATGAGCTGGGCCTCGAGATCGTCGGTGTCGAGGTCGACGAACGGGGGTTCGTGAAAGTGAACGAGCGCCTGGCGACCAGCGTCCCGGGCATTTGGGCCATGGGCGACATCCGCGGCGGGCCGATGTTCACGCATAGCGCCTGGGACGATCATCGGATCGTGGCCTCGCAGCTGGTGGGTGACGGCACGCATACCACCAGACGTCTGGTGCCCTATGCGGTCTTCACCGATCCGGAGCTCGGCCGCGTGGGTATGACCGAGCGCGAGGCGCGCGCCCAGGGACGGTCGATCGCGGTCGGGCATTTCAAGATGCAGGACAACGGCAAGGCGCGCGAGCTGGGGGAGACGCGCGGGTTCATCAAGGTGGTGACCGACGAGGGCAGCAAGAAGCTGCTGGGCGCCGCGGTCGTGAGCACCGAGGCAGCCGAGCTGGTGCATCAGTACGTGGAGCTGATGAACGCCGATGCGCCCTATACCGTCATAGAGCGCGCCGTTTACATCCATCCCACGCTGGCGGAAGCGACCCAAAGCGCCATCGACACCCTTCACTGAGATGCGACAGGAGGAGCAAGAGCGTGAGATATTTTCCTGAATGGGTCCTCGGCCCGCAAACCACGGTCTTAACGAGCGACCAGGAATGCCATTCCTACCTCGGCGGCGGGTATGCCGAGGAAGTGGGCTGTGGGGAAGCGCTCGGTGCGCCGGGCGGCGCCGCGGTGTCAACGGACGCGAGCGGCACGCTGCATCCCGGTTACCCTGTCCAGGGCAAGCGTTTTTCGCGCGGCGGTGTATACCGAAACCTGATACACAGCGTGGGGCGCTGCGACGCGCGCCTGGAGGAGCTCATTTGTGAGGCGATGTCCGACGATCCTCGGATCGAGGACGCCGCGGACGGCGTGACGGTCAGGGTCAGCAGTCTGGAAGTCACCCTCGAAGGTGAGGTGCCGGACGAGCGGATCCGGCAGCTGCTGGAAGATCTGGTCAGGCGCGAGCGCGGGGTGCGCGCCGTACACAACCAGTTGGTGGTGCGCCTCACGCTTGGCCATGGTTCGCGAACCGTTTGAGCTCGAGATAGGCCTCGATGAATTGCCGGCGTCGCGCCCCTTCGTGGGCGTAATGGTGTGGGTTGAGCACGGCCGAGCGATAGATCGCCGCGGTACGCCGCGCCCAGCGCCTGGCTTCCTGGAGGCCATCGCGCTGTGTGACGAATTCGATTCTTCGGCGCTCGTTCATGGGCCGGTGACCGTGCTCGAGGACGCCTGGCTCTAACGGCCACGCAGCGACGAAGTTTCCCCACCGCCGGCGCGCGGCGATGCTTCAGACGCCCGGCAACGCCAGTTGCGCGGCGACGCGCTCCAGGTTCTCGGCGGTGCGAATCAGCGCGGTGGCGAGCGGCACCTCGCCTTCGTTGATGCCGTGCGCGGCATGCAGGCCGATGGCGCGGATTTCCTCCGGCGTGGCGGAGATGCGGCCACACAGCGCGATCACCGGAATGTTGTGGCGTCGCGCACGGGTGCAGATCCCATGGATCAGCTTGCCATGCAGGGTCTGGCCGTCGAGATGACCCTCACCGGTGATGACCACGTCGCTGCGCGCCAATGCGGCGTCGAACTCGGTGAGATCCATGATCAGATCGATGCCGCGGCGCAGCCGCGCATCCAGGAAGCTCATTGCGCCGAAGCCCAGGCCGCCGGCGGCGCCGGCGCCAGGTTGCTCGGCCAGATCGCTGCGGCCGAGGTCCTCGGCGACGCGTGCGGCGATGTGACGCAAGCCGGCATCCAGGCGCTCGACCATGGGTGCGTCGGCCCCCTTCTGCGGGCCATAGACATATGCAGCGCCCTGGGGCCCGAACAGCGGGTTGTTCACGTCGCAAATCACGTCGAGCTCGGGCAGACGTGCGCCGGAGGCCGGCGCGATCACGTGCGCGATCCGCCCGAGATTGCCGCCGACCGGCGAGAGGTTCTCGCCGCGGGTGTCCACGAAGCGCCAGCCCAGGGCCGCCGCCATGCCGATTCCCGCGTCATTGGTGGCGCTGCCGCCGATGGCGAGCACTGCGCGCGAGACCCCGCGCCGGCATGCGTCGGCGAGTTGCAGCCCGGTGCCGAAGGTGCTGGTCACCAGGGGATTGCGCTCCGGTGGCGCAAGCAGCTGCAGTCCCGCTGTTTGCGCCATTTCGATGAAGGCGGTGTGGCCATCGGCACTCAATCCGTAGGGCGCGCGCAGCGGCCGCAGCAGCGGATCGAGCGCGTCGACCTCGACGTTGTGCAGATTCAGGTGATGGCTGAGGATCTCGAACGTGCCTTCCCCGCCGTCGCCCAGCGGAAACTCGGTGATGGTCGCCAGCGGCTGGCTGCGGCGCAGGCCGAGCGCGATCGCCCGGCAGACCTCCGGGGCCCCGAGTGCATCCTTGAACGAGTCGGCGGCGACGAGTACGCGAAGCGGTCCGGTCCTGACGGTCATGAGGCAAAGGTGTCAGCCAAAGGCCGGCAAAGATGGCATGCGCGGCGCAGGGGTGCAACGGGGTGCGTGCGACGCGACATCCCGCCGCGGCCACCGGGGCTATACTGCCCGCCGGCAGCCCGCGCAGTCCGTTCCGACGAGCCCCTCATGAACAGTGCCGCAGCCCCCAGCGCGCCGACCGTCCTGCACCACATCGCCGGCCAGCGCGTGCGCGGCGGCGGGCGCAGCGCCCCCTTGTTCAATCCCGCCACCGGGGAGGTGACCGGCGCCGTACCACTCGGCGGTGCGCGCGAGGTGGATGCGGCCGTGGCCGCCGCCAAGGCCGCGTTCCCGGCCTGGTCGGCACGGCCTGCGCTGCAGCGCGCACGTGTGCTGTTCAGGTTCCGCGAGTTGCTGCAAGCGCAGAGCGAGGCGCTCGCCGCGTGCATCACGCGCGAGCACGGCAAGTTACTGAGCGATGCGCGCGCGGAGATCGCGCGCGGGCTGGAGGTGGTGGAATTCGCCTGCGGCATTCCGCATCTGCTGTGCGGCAGCCACTCCGAGAACGTGGGCGGCGACATCGACAGCTGGAGCGTGCGCCGGCCGCTGGGCGTGGTGGCAGGCGTCACCCCGTTCAATTTCCCGGCCATGGTGCCCATGTGGATGTTTCCGCTGGCGCTTGCCTGCGGCAACACGTTCGTGCTCAAGCCGTCCGAGCTCGATCCGACCGTGAGCGTGATGATGGCCGATCTGCTCGAGCGAGCCGGGCTGCCCGCGGGCGCATTCAACGTCGTGCATGGCGCCAGGGAGACGGTGGATGCATTGCTCGCGCATCCCGATGTGCAGGCCCTGTCGTTCGTCGGCTCCACACCGGTGGCGCGCCATGTCTACGCGGAGGGGGCGCGCCATGGCAAGCGTGTCCAGGCGCTCGGCGGTGCGAAAAATCATCTGGTCGTCATGCCGGACGCCAACCTCGAGCAGGTGGCCGAGGCGCTGCTCGGTGCCGCGTACGGATCGGCCGGCGAGCGCTGCATGGCCGTGTCGGTCGCGGTCGCCGTGGGCGGCGTCGCCGATGCGCTGGTGGACCGGCTGGCAGCGCGCGTGTCGCGCCTCGTGGTGGGCGACGGCATGGACCCGTCCAGCGAAATGGGGCCGCTGGTGACGGCCGCGCAGCGCCACAAGGTGGAAGGCTACATCGCCCGCGGAGTGGAGGAGGGCGCGCGCCTGGTGGTGGATGGACGCCAATGCCGCGTGCCCGGACGGCCGAACGGGTTCTATCTGGGCGGCACGTTGTTCGATCGCGTCGAGCCGCACATGACGATCTACCGGGAGGAGATCTTCGGGCCGGTGCTGGGCGTGGTGCGCGTGGACACGCTGGACGAGGCGATCGAGCTGATCAACCGTCACGAATTCGGCAACGGCGCCTGTCTGTATACGGCCGACGGCCACGCAGCGCGTGTATTCAGCCGCACCGTGCAGGCCGGCATGATCGGCATCAATGTGCCCATCCCGGTGCCCATGGCGTGGCATTCCTTCGGTGGCTGGAAGCGCTCCATGTTCGGCAGCCAGCACATCTACGGGCAGGAAGGCGTGCGCTTCTATACGCGCTATGCGAGCGTGATGCAGCGCTGGCCGGCCACCGGCGCGATCGCCGGTGGCAGCGGGGCCGGGCACGGGGACGCCCAGGCGCAATTCTCGATGCCGGTCAACCGCTGAGCCCGGCGCGCCGGTTCATCCCGGCTTCACCAACACCTTGCATTGAGAGGTGCGGTGCCGCAGCGCCTCGAACGCCTCCGGCAGGTGCGCGAGCGCCACGGTCTCGGTGATCATGGCATGCGGCGCGGCCGGGTCTGCGTCGAGGGTATCGGCGGCGACCTCGAAGTCCCGGCGCGTGTAGAACGCCGAGCCATGCAGGCGCACTTCCTTGGCCACGACGTTGAAAGGCAGGAACGCGTCGCGAGCCGTGCACAGGCCGAGGATCACCACCGCGCCGCGCGGCCTGACGTACTCGATGCAGGTCTCCAGGACACCGGGCTTGCCGACGCATTCGAAGACGACGTCCGGGGGACCACCCAGCGCGTCCAGCACCGAGTCAAGGGTGCGCTCGGCCGGGTCGATGAACGCGGTGGCGCCCATCCGGTAGGCGAGCGCCTCGCGGCGGTTGGAGGCGGCCGGGACCGCGATGCGACTCGCCCCCAGGTTCTTGCACCAGAACGTCGCGGGCAGTTCGAGCGGAACGGCGCCGACGATGAGCACGCGGTCGCCCGGGGGCAGATTCGACAGCGTCACCCCGTGCAGGCCGACGGCCAGCGGCTCGACCAGCGCCCCATCCTCGGTGGTGACGGTGCAGGGCAGACGCAGGCATTGATGCTGGCTCACCCGCGCGTATTCCCCATAGCCCCCGCCTTCCAGGCGCATACGGGCGCACCAGGCCGGCTCGCCGGCAAGGCAGCTCGCACATTGCCAGCAGCCACTCAGCGGCAACACGGCCACGCGGTCGCCCACCTTCACGCGATCGACGCCCTTGCCGAGGGCCACGACCTCGCCCGCGTACTCGTGCCCCAACACGCTGCCAGGCGGCAGGTCGAAGAACGGATCCTCGGTCATGTGCAGGTCGCTGCCGCGGATGCCGCAGCGCGCGACTTCGACGATCACTTCGCCCGGCCCGGGCGTCGGGTCGGCCACAT
>QGUO01000621.1 GCA_003242495.1 Pseudomonadota bacterium
CGCCCACTCCATCGAGACCTGGCGCGACGGCCGGCTGGTGGGCGGCCTGTATGGCGTGGCCATCGGCCGGGTGTTCTTCGGCGAATCCATGTTCAGCCTGGAGCGCGACGCCTCGAAAGTCGCCCTGAAGCGCTTGTGCGACGAGCTGATCGAGCGCGGCTACTACATGATCGACTGTCAGATGGCCACCCGCCACTTGATCAGCCTGGGGGCTCGGCTGATCTCCCGGGCGCAGTTCGTGGAGCTGCTGGCCTTGTATACGGCACAAACGGCCCCATCCCTCGATGCAGCCGCCGTGTCCTCGTGACTCCGTCCGCCGGCTTCACCGGCGCCGAACGAGACACGGACCCGGCGACGAACCGGTTCTCGGCGCGTCCGAAGACCGGCGATCCTGGCGCACTTCATTGCATTGCCCGGGACCTTTATGCACAATTCGCGCGCTTTAGGGCCCAAGAAGGCCCGTCAACCAGAGGATACATGGCTAAAGAGGATGCAATTCAGATGGAGGGCCGTGTCATCGACACGCTCCCCAACACCACGTTCCGTGTTCAGTTGAACAACGGACACACGATCACCGCCCATATCTCCGGCAAGATGCGCAAGAACTATATCCGCATCCTGACGGGCGATCAGGTGACCGTGGAGCTGACCCCCTACGATCTCACCAAGGGACGCATCGTCTACCGCGGCCGCTGAGCCGCGCCGCACCACCGACGCCTGGTTCGTCGCGGTCGGGACGACGCGTCACGGACTGAACGGCGCTGCGCCGGGCCATGCCCCGGCCGCTCCAGGTGTGGCGTCCCTGCCCACCCCTCGAGCCTGTGCTTGCCGATCAGCTGCCTTCGAGCAGCGGCTGCTCGCTGTCGGCGCGCGCCTCGATCGTGAGCTTGTCGCTCTCCTCGTCGAGCGTCACGAAGGCATGCCCGCCACCGCTCAGGCGCCCGAACAACAGCTCCTCGGCGAGCGGGCGCTTGATCGATTCCTGGATGACCCGCGCCATCGGCCGCGCACCCATCTTGGGATCGTAGCCCTTGCGGGCCAGCCACTCGCGGGCGGCATCGTCGACATGCAGCTGCACGCCCTTCTGCTCCAGCTGCGCCTCCACTTCCACCAGCAGCTTGTCGACCACGCGCTGGATGGTGCGCGCATCGAGGCCGTTGAACTGGATGATGGCGTCGAGGCGGTTGCGGAACTCGGGCGAGAACATGCGACGGATCGCCTCCATGCCGTCGGAGGCATGGTCCTGCTGCGTGAAACCGATCGACGGACGGCTCATCTCGAACGCACCGGCGTTGGTCGTCATCACGATGATCACATGACGGAAATCCGCCTTGCGACCGTTGTTGTCCGTGAGCGTGCCGTGGTCCATCACCTGCAGGAGCAGGTTGAATACGTCCGGGTGCGCCTTCTCGATCTCGTCGAGCAGCAGCACCGAGTGCGGATGCTTGTTCACCGCTTCGGTGAGCAACCCGCCCTGGTCGAAGCCCACGTAGCCCGGCGGCGCGCCGATGAGGCGCGAGACCGTGTGGCGCTCCATGTACTCCGACATGTCGAAGCGGATCAGCTCCACGCCGAGCGCGATGGCGAGCTGGCGGGTGACCTCGGTCTTGCCGACGCCCGTGGGTCCGGCGAACAGGAACGAGCCGACCGGCTTGCGCTGGTCGCCAAGCCCCGAGCGGGACATCTTGATGGCCGCGGCCAGCGACTCGATGGCATGGTCCTGGCCGTAGATGACCAGCTTCAGGTTGCGCTCGAGATTGCGCAGGGTGTCCTTGTCCGAGGTCGAGACGTTCTTGGGCGGGATGCGCGCGATGCGCGCCACCACGTCCTCGATCATG
>QGUO01000198.1 GCA_003242495.1 Pseudomonadota bacterium
CGAGCAGAGCGTGCGCACGACCGGCACCATCGCCAGCGCCCAGGAGCTGGAAGCCCTGCCCATCGTATTGAGCGACGGCCGCTCGGTACGCCTCGACACCATCGCGGATGTCCGAGATCAGGCGGCCGAGCGCCGTCAGCTGGCGCTGCTCGACGGCAAGCCGGTCATCGGCTTCGAGGTGGTGCGCGCCTGGGGAGCGAGTGCGCTCGACGTCGCCGAAGCCTCGCGCGCCGCGGTCGCGCGACTCGCCGAGCAATACCCGAATGTGCGTTTCACGGAGGTGAGCTCGACGGTCGGTTACATCCGCGAATCGTACGAAGCCTCGATGACCATGTTGTTCGAGGGCGCCGTGCTCGCGGTCGTCGTGGTCTGGTTCTTCCTGCGCGACTGGCGCGCCACCATCATCTCCGCCGCGGCGCTGCCGCTGGCCATCATCCCGACGTTCTGGCTGATGCACCTGCTCGGCTATTCGTTGAACGTTCTGACCCTGCTGGCGCTGTCACTGGTGGTCGGCATGCTGGTGGACGACGCCATCGTCGAGGTGGAGAACATCGTGCGGCACCTGCGCATGGGCAAGAAGCCCTTGCAGGCCGCGATGGACGCCGCGATCGAGATCGGCCTCGCAGTGGTCGCGACCACGCTCACCCTGTGCGCCGTGTTCGTGCCGGTCGCGTTCATGGGCGGCATTCCCGGCGAGTTCTTCCGTCCGTTCGCATTCACGGCAGCCGTCGCCGTGCTGTTCTCGTTGCTGGTGGCGCGCATGCTCACGCCGATGATGGCCGCTTACATGCTCAAGCCCCAGGATGAAGTCCATGAGGACGGACTCATCAAGCGCAAGTACCTCGATGTCATCCGCTGGTGTCTGGCGAATCGGCGCAAGTCCATGGCGATCGCCACGGCGCTGCTCGTCGCCTCGTTCTCCGTCGTACCGCATATCCCCACGGGCTTCGCCCCGGCTGGCGATATCGGCTACTCATCCCTGTCGGTGGAACTCGCCCCCGGCGCAACGCTCGAGGAGACCACCCGCGTCGCCGAGCAGATCCGTGAGCGGCTCGCGCAGATGCCCGAAGTCGTCAGCGTGTACACCACCATCGGGGGATCGAGTGACGCGGGAGGCGACGTCCGCACGGCCAGTCTCACCATCCAGCTCACGCCCGCCGAGGAGCGTGCGCTCACCCAGCAGCAATTCCAGGCGAAGGCGGCCGCGGCGCTGCGTGACGTGCCCGGCGTACGCCTGTCTTTCGGCGCACAAACCGGCACCAAGCTGCAGATCACGCTGGCGGGCGACGACTCGGACGTGCTCGCCATGGCGGCAGCGGCCGTGGAGCGCGACCTGCGCACCATCGAAGGGCTGGGCAGCATCACGTCCAACGCAAGCCTGATGCAGCCGGAGATCGTCATTCGCCCGCACGCCGATCGCGCCGCCGAGCTTGGCGTGACCACCGATACTTTGAGCGAAGTGACGCGCATCGCCACGTCCGGCGACGTGGAGAACAGCCTGGCCAAGCTGAACCTGGCGAGCCGTCAAGTGCCCATTCGCGTACAGCTGAGCGATGACGCGCGGGGCGATCTCGAGCGCATCCGTCTGCTGGCGGTGCCGAGCAAGGCCGGGTCGGTGCCCCTGATGACGGTTGCCGACGTGTCTCTGGGCGCCGGTCCGGCGCGCATCACGCGCTATGATCGCAGCCGCGACATCACCATCGAGGCGGATCTCAACGGCATGCCGCTCGGCGACACGCTCGCCAAGGCGCGTGCCCTGCCCTCGATGCAAAATCTGCCGCAGGGCGTACGCGAAATCCCCGCCGGCGAGGCAGCATTCATCATCGAGCTGTTCTCCGGATTCGCCAAGGCGATGTTCGTCGGCGTCCTGAGCATCTATGCACTGCTGGTGCTGCTGTTCCGCCAGTTCCTGCAACCGATCACCATTCTGTCGGCCTTGCCACCCTCGGCGGGCGGCGCACTGGTCTTCCTGTTCCTGGGCGGCTATCAGATGTCTATCCCGTCGCTCATCGGCATGCTCATGCTGATGGGCATCGTCACCAAGAACTCCATCCTGCTGGTGGAGTACGCCATCAAGGCGATGAACGAGGGCATGCCGCGCTTCGACGCGCTGCTCGACGCCTGCGCCAAGCGCGCCCGCCCGATCGTGATGACCACCATCGCGATGGGCGCCGGCATGCTGCCCATTGCGATGGGCTGGTCGGGCGATCCGAGCTTCCGTGCGCCCATGGGCGTGGCGGTCATCGGCGGGCTGCTCACCTCCACCGCGCTCAGCCTGTTCGTGGTGCCCGTGATCTTCACACTGATCGACGATCTGCAGCGCCGCATGCGCCGCGCGTTCGGCGCCGGCGCGACGGCCGTCGCGCTGCCCGCATCGACCCAATGACGTGTCGTGAGCAGCGTCGCGAGCCCGCACAACATGCGACTGCGAGGGACGCCGGCGGACTGCTGCCGGCCTCGACGACCCGGCGCCCGATGATCGGGCCTGCGCGCCGGCCGAACCTCCAGGCGATCGGCGCATGGCAGTGCGTTCCCGACAGCGATGTCGCTGCAACGCCGCCGCCTACACGCTCACCCGTGCACAGCGGATCATGGCATCGGCGCTGCGTTCGACGTCCCCGTCGCTGGTTGCCCAGGAGCAAACGCTGATCCGCATCGCCGTGTGCCCCTGCCAGACCGTGATCCCCGCCCAGCACGTGCCGTCTTCCTGGATGGCCTCGATGACGCGCCGCGTCGTGGCGGCGTCGCCGAACTTCACCAGCACCTGGTTGAGCACGACTTCGTTGAGAATCTCGTAGCCGGCGGCGCTCAGCCGCTCGGCGAAGCGCCGCGCCTGCCGGCAGTTGCGCTCGATCATCTGAATCAATCCCTGGCGGCCGAGCGCGGCGAGCGCCGCCCAGATCTCCACGCCGCGCGCCCGACGCGACAACTCGGGCGTGTAATCCGAGGGATTCCTGCTCTCGCCCGCCGGGAGGTACTCCGCCGTGATGGCCATGGCTGCGCGCAGTGCCTCGGCATCGCGCACGAAAGCGATTCCCGAGTCGTAGGGCACGTTGAGCCACTTGTGCGCGTCGGTGGCCCAGGAATCGGCCATCTCCAGACCTTCGGTGAGCTGCGCGAGCGCGGGCACGGCTTTGGCCCATAAGCCGAACGCCCCGTCGACGTGCACCCAGGCGCCGGCCTCGCGCGCCTTGTGGCAAAGATCATGGAACGGATCGAAGGCACCTGTGTTCACGTTTCCCGCCTGCACGCACAGGATGGCGGGGGTCGTGAACGACGGAAGCGCGGCGGGGCGCATGCGGCCCTGGCGGTCCACCGGCACGCGCACCACGCGCGAGCGGCCCCGTCCGAGCAAGCCCAGAGACTTGAGCAGCGTGGGATGGCACTCTTCACCCACGATCACCTGGATGGGTGGCGCTGCGAACAAGCCATCGGCTTCGACAGCCCAGCCGGCACGCTTGAGCACGACGTTGCGCGCAGCTGCCAGGGCCGTGAAGTTCGCGACCGTGGCGCCGGTGACGAAACCGGCGGCACAGGTTCGCGGCAGACCGAACAAGTCGAGCAGCCAGCGCTGCGCCACCTCCTCCAGTGCCGCCGTGCCCGGCGTGGCTGCCTGCAAGGCGGAATTCTGATCCCAGGCGCCGGCCAGCCAATTGGCGGCAAGCGTCACCGGCAGTGCGCCTCCGATCACGAACCCGAAGAATCTCGGCCCCGCCATGGCCATGGTGGCGGGCGATACGATTCGATCGAGCCTCGCCAGTACCTCGCGGGCGTCACACGGCGCATCCGGCATGGGCTCGTCGAGCTCGCCCAACTGCGCAAGGGCCTCGGGCAACGGACGGACCGGGCGCTGCGGCAGGCCATCCAGATAAGCGATGGCCCGTCGCGCGGACTCTTCCAGCAAGTGCTTCATGTGCCCCCCTGGCAGGCTGCACGCTCGCCGATTCTGCTCGTCCAGGCACCCGCATGCGGGTGTCACCGAACGCGACGATAGCGCACACCGGTTTTCGAGCGCACCATCTTCGACCTTCGTCGGCGGGCTCCCCCGGCGGCCGGGCAATCCCGCTCAAGCGGTCGGACGCGAGCTGTCGGTCAGCGATGCAGGCCGGGGAATGAGCCCGCATGATGGTTACGCACCCGTTCGATGGCCGGGCTCGATGGCCGGGCACCGGACGGCTCGCGTGATTCGATGACGGCAGCTGGATCGAACGGCCCGCACGCATGAAGATGAGCCGTGCAGCGGCGACCGGAGGCGCCGGGCAATGCACGAACCGACGGGGGCGCCGGCGCCAGCACGGGCAAGATTCGTGCGCAAGAAATGGAGTGCCACAACGACGCGCCAGGCTCATCGTATGGGCATTTCGAGAGAGGTCACCCCATGAGCTTTCGTATCCGAGGCCTGCCGGCAGAACGCTTCAGCAAGCTGTTCGTCATGTCCGATGAGGAGCTGGCGCAACATAATGCCCTGCGCATGATCGCCGACGGGCGACCCGCGTATCCATGTCGTATCAGCTTGACCGATGCGCAGGCGAACGAGGAAGTCATCCTCGTCCACTACGAACATCACCCCGTGACGACGCCGTTTCGCTCGAGCTTCGCGATCTACGTGCGCCCCGGTGAGCAAACCTATGACGCCATCGACCGCGTACCGGAACAACTGCGTCGGCGCACGCTCTCGCTGCGAGCCTACACCGGCATCGGCATGATGGTCGCGGCCGAAGTGGTTGCAGGAACGGAGCTCGAATCCGGCGTCGAACGTTTGTTCGCCTTGGAATCGACGGCATACATCCACGCGCACTTTGCCGCAGCGGGATGCTATGCCGCACGCATCGACCGCGCTTAGCTGATCGCGCCGCCCGAGACCCTCGGGCGGTCGCGCCCAAACGCTCGAACGACCTGGACACGGCCGGCGCGTGCCAACGGCACGCCCAGGCGCGCCAGGTGTCGCTGCCGTCCAGCACCTGCCACGGGACGCGTTCCCGTGCGACGCCGCTTGCCACACGGCCGACTCAGGTCCCGCACGCCCGTCCGGCTGTCCGCCGGCGGCCGCCCTTCCCCTGCCTCAGCCCGAAGGCCGCCGCTCGCTCCGCGAGGTACGCCAGGAGCGGGCATCTGAAGTATGATGAGGGCCGTTTCCCACGCAAGAATCAGAAAATGCGCCTGACTCCAATGCTGGTCGTCCGCGTCGCCGTCGCGGCCATGTTCGTCATTCATGGCGTAGCGCGTATCCTGCACGATGCCGTGACGCCGTTCGGGACCGTTCTCGATGCCAAAGGCCTGCCGATCGGGATCGCCTGGGCCTGGGCCGTCACGCTGATCGAAATCGTCGGCGGCACATTGATGGCGCTTGGCCGCTACACGGTGGTGCTCGCGGTGTACTTCATAGTCCAGACACTGCTTGGCATCTGGTGGGTACACTGGCCGAACTGGTTCGTCGTCGGCCTGGGACGCAACGGCATGGAATACAGCGTGCTGCTGGTCGCCTGTCTGGTTGCCATCCTGCTCGGCCGACGCTGAGTGCGCCACGCCGGCGCCGTCACGCTCAACACTCACATTTCAATCATGATCGATCTCAAGTCACACGTCCGCACCGTGCCCGACTTTCCGCAGCCGGGCGTCCTGTTCCGCGACATCGCTCCGCTGCTGCGCACGCATTTTCGCGCCACCATCGATGCCATGAGCGCGTTGCTCACGGCCGAGGAATGGCAGTCGCTCGATGCGGTCGCCGCTGTGGACGCGCGCGGGTTCGTGCTCGGCGCAGCGCTCGCCGAACGCCATGGCAAGGGCGTCGTCCTGATTCGCAAGCGGGGCAAACTGCCCCCACCGTTGGTGAGCGCCGCTTACCAGCTCGAGTACGGCGAGAGTGCCCTCGAGATGCAGCAGGGACAAGGTCGTCTGTTGCTGGTCGACGACGTGCTGGCGACCGGCGGCACGCTGCGCGCGGCCGCCGACCTGTGCACGCAGGCGGGTTACGAGATTGCTCATCTCGCGGTGCTGATCGACCTGAAAATCATCTCCGATTTTCGATGGCGCGAGCATCGGGTGAAGTCGGCGATCTGCTATTGACGCACTGCCCGGAACCACGCGCAGCCACGGCGCGTAAGGTTGCGAGGCGCGCGACTCCGATGCGCCACTCGCGAACAGGGCAAACACATGGAAAAAGTCACCGTGGAGAAGCTTCGTGCGGCGGTTCACACGGCGCGCGATGCCGCGGAACGGCTCAACCTCAATGGCTGTGACGTGTCGGAGCTCGACGAGATCATCGAGCCCATTCATCGAGAGCTCGACTCGAACCAACCGAACGTACGCACCCTGGCTACCTATCTCAATTCCTTGGCGCGCAGCCTGCGCGCCGACCCCGCGGGCCGCTCGGCGTGTCTCGGCCTCGACGCGGCCATGCGCGAAGCCGGCGTGCCCACGGACTGGGAGCACTGATCGCCCGCGGGCCGACCGCGCGACCGGCGGGCGGACACGCGCAGCGTCGAGCGGCTCTTGCCGCGACCTCATTGCGGCGGCCTCGACAATGAGGCGCGCTCGACATCGCACCCTCATTGCATGTCTTCCGGGCTGCGTCGTTCGCGGAGCACCAGCCACATCCGAATCCCGCGTCGACTGAACGGCGCCTCAGGGCTGC
>QGUO01000199.1 GCA_003242495.1 Pseudomonadota bacterium
ACTCAGGTTCATGCGGCCCTCGGCGTCCGGGAACACCCGGTAGCTCAGCAGGCGCTCGAGCAGCCGGTCGGCCTGGGCCTCGCCATCGTCGCGCTCCACGCCGACCAGGACCAGCAGCCCGCGTCCGATGGCCCCGACCTCGCGGCCGTCGACCGTGACGCTCGCCTGGCTGACACGTTGTAGCAGACCAATCATGGGCTCAGCATAAGGCAGGCGCGAACGCCGCACCACTTCTCGCTAGACTTTCCCACATACGTGGTGAAAAAGAGCGCTTCGAGGTAGCGTACAACCACTTTGCGGCCATTCACCGGGGCGCGCCTGACACATAACGCTTGAACGGCCCAATTCCCGACATAGTGGGGTTATCTCCCACTGAATAATGTCATTTCTGCACAAGGGTGGATTTATCGCGTCCTGTTTGGGCGCACTGCGCCAATTCAGTGGATTTGATGACAGACGTTCAGGGCGCCTGCGGCGGGTGGACCGGCCAGGGTTCGTCAGCTTGGTCGGCGCGGCGTCACAGATTCTTCGTGTCGGCGTCATGTCGATGTAACGGACTCTGCGCACTCTCCGCCACGTCTTTGGCCGGGCGAGATGCCATGAGTCCCACGCCGAGCAAGCCGCTGTTCCGGTTCCGCACCGTGTTCCTGTCGGACGTGCACCTGGGCTTCAAAGGATGCAGCGCCGACTACCTGCTCGATTTCCTGCGCTCCATGGAGACCGAGACGCTCTACCTGGTCGGTGACATCGTCGACCTGTGGAGCCTGAAGAAGAGCTTCTACTGGCCCCAGGCGCACAACGACGTGATCCGGACCATTCTCGGCAAGGCCGAGCGCGGCACGCGGGTCATCTACATCCCGGGCAATCACGACAGCCTGTTCCGCGATTACGACGGCATGGTCTTCGGCAACGTGGAGATCCGTCGTGAGGCCGTGCACGATACCGCCGACGGCCGACGCTTCCTGGTGCTGCACGGCGATGAGTTCGACGGCGTCATCAAGGCCAGCCCATTGCTCGAGGCCCTGGGCAATCGCGCCTACGCCTTCATCCTGCGGCTGAACCGGTACGTGAACCTCTTCCGCCGCCGCTTCGGGTTCCCCTACTGGTCGATCGCCGCCTACCTCAAACACAAGGTGAAGAACGCGGTGCGCTACATCGCCAACTTCGAGCAGGCGCTCGCCGACGAGGCCCGCCGCCGCGGCCTGGACGGCATGATTTGCGGCCACATTCACCGCGCCGAGATCACCTCCATCGACGGCGTGCTCTACTGCAACGACGGCGACTGGGTGGAGAGCTGCACGACGCTCACCGAGGACTTCCAGGGCCGGTTGACCTTGTTGCGCTGGACGGAGACCAGGGAGATCGTGCGGTCACGGTCGACGGCCGGCTCGCCGATCGAACTGGCGGCGTGAAGATCGCGCTCGTCACCGACGCCTGGCTGCCCCAGACCAACGGCGTCGTGAAGACGCTCGGCATCACGGCCGAGAAGCTTCGTGAGCTGGGCCACGAGGTGAACGTGATCGAGCCGGGCCTGTTTCGCACCTTTCCCTGCCCGACGTATCCCGAGATCCGGCTCGCCTGGCTGCCCTACCGGCGCGTGGCCTTCCTGCTCGACGACTTCGCGCCCGACGCGGTGCACATCGCCACCGAGGGGCCGCTGGGCCTGGCGGCGCGGCGCTGGTGCATACGTCAGGGCATGCCGTTCACCACCTCCTACCACACTCAGTTTCCCGAGTACCTGCGCGCCCGCGCACCCATTCCGCTGGCATGGAGCTATGCACACTTGCGCCGCTTCCATGGCGCTGCGCAGCGCACCATGGTGGCCACACCAAGCATGCAGCGCCAACTCGCGGCGCGCGGCTTCGAGCGCCTGGTGCGCTGGACTCGCGGCGTGGACGTCGAGTTGTTTCGTCCACGGTCAAAGCGCTTTCTGAACCTGGCGCGTCCGGTCGCGATGTACGTGGGCCGGGTCGCCGTGGAGAAAAACCTGGACGCATTCCTGGCACTCGACCTGCCCGGCACCAAGGTGATCGTCGGCGATGGACCGGCGCGCACGTCGCTCGCCGTGCGTTATCCGCAGGCGGTGTTCGTCGGGTACAAGTTCGGAGAGGAACTGGCCGCTCACCTGGCCGCGGCCGATGTGTTCGTCTTCCCGAGCCGCACCGATACCTTCGGCCTCGTCCTGCTGGAAGCCATGGCCTGCGGCGTGCCCGTGGCGGCCTATCCGACCACCGGCCCCATCGACGTGGTGCAGCCCGGCGTGACCGGCGTACTGGACGAGGACCTGCGCGTCGCCACCCTCGCCGCGCTCGAGCTCGATCCGGCAGCCTGCCGCGCCCATGCCCTGCAGCACACCTGGGACGCGGCCACGCGCCAGTTCCTGGGCAACCTCGCGGTCCGGGAGAACGGGTGCAGGGACGTGCCCGCCGCAGTGCCTGGATCCTAGTCCGGCGCACGCAGGCGGCACAGGGCAGCGCTTGCGGGTTCTCAGTGGCCGGGTAGCGTGTCGTCGCTGGGTGTCGGACCGGCGTTATTCGTCGTCCATGGCAAGCTCCTTGAGCTTGCGGGTGAGCGTGTTGCGGCCCCAGCCGAGCAGGCGCGCCGCTTCCTGTCTGCCGCCTTCGGCGCGGCGCAACGCGGCGCGGATCAAGGTGCGCTCGAACTCCGGCAACGCATCGTCCAGCAAAGGCGTCTGCCCGGCCGCGAGGCGGCGCTCCGCCCACTGGGTCAGTTGACGAGTCCACTCGTCCTGCAGCGTGGTTGCGCCAGGCACGCCGCCGAGGTCGGCGGGAATGTCTTCGGCCTTGATCTCCCGTCCCGGCGCGGAGACCGTCAGCCGCCGGCAAGCATTGACCAGTTGCCGCACGTTGCCTGGCCAGTCGAAGTTCGTGAGCACCGCAGCCGCTTCGGGTGTCAACGACTTGGGCTCCACGCCGAGCTCGATGGCCGCGGCGCTCAGGTAATGCATCAACAGCTCGGGGATGTCCTCGCGCCGGGCGCGCAGCGGCGGCACCTCGATGCGGATGACGTTGAGACGATGCAGCAGATCTTCGCGGAACAGATTCTGTTTCACCCGCTCTTCGAGGTCCTGGTGCGTGGCGGCGATCACCCGCACGTCGACCCGCACCGGCACCTGGCCACCGACCCGGTAGAACTCACCTTCGGCCAGCACGCGCAGCAGGCGCGTCTGCAACTGCGGCGACATGTCGCCGATCTCGTCGAGAAACAGCGTGCCGCCATCGGCCTGCTCGAAGCGTCCGCGACGCAGCGCGTCGGCGCCCGTGAACGAGCCCTTCTCGTGACCGAACAGCTCGGACTCGAGCAGGTCGGCGGTGAACGCCGAGGTATTCAGGGCGATGAACGCCTTGTTGGCGCGCGGGCTGTGCCGGTGCAGGGCACGCGCCACCAACTCCTTGCCGGTGCCGGACTCACCGGTGATCAGCACCGTCATGCTGGAGCGCGACAGCCGTCCGATGGCGCGAAACACCTCCTGCATGGCAGGCGCCTGGCCGAGCATTTCCGGGATGCGGCGTGCCTCGGTGGCGCTGTCGTCGGCGCGCACGCGCTGTTGTGCCGCGCGGCGCACCAGGTCGACGGCTTGATCGATGTCGAACGGCTTGGGCAGGTATTCGAACGCCCCGCCCTGATAGGCCGCTACGGCTGCATCGAGATCGGAATGCGCGGTCATGACGATGACCGGCAGCTCGGGCTGACTGCCCCGGATCTCGGTGAGCAGTTCCAGGCCGCTGCGCCCGGGCATGCGGATGTCGGTGATCAACACGTCGGGTCGATCGCGGCGCAGGGCGGCGAGCGCGGTGTCGGCATGCTCGAAGGCGGTGGGCGCCATGCCGCCCTGGCGCAGGGCACGCTCCAGCACCCAGCGAATGGACGCATCGTCATCGACGAGCCAGACGTTAAGAGGTTTCACCGGAGTCTGTAGCATGGAACGGCAACAGGATAGTGAACCGGGTCAATCCGGGGCGGCTGTCGAACTCGATGAGCCCGTCGTGACGACTCACCAGATCCTGCGCGACCGCAAGGCCCAGCCCGGTTCCGGCGCTGCGCCCCGTGACCAGAGGATAGAACAGGGTGTCGCGCAAGTGTTCGGGCACCCCGGGCCCGTCGTCCTCGAACTGCACGCTCGCCACCACGCGATGACGGCGGGCGCCGATGTTGACGTTGGTGAGCGCGCGCGTGCGCAGCACGATGCGCCCCCGGTCGCCAAGCGCCTGGAGCGCGTTGCGGCCGAGGTTGAGCATGGCCTGGATGATCTGGTGGCGATCGAGGCTGAGCGGCGGCAGGCTCGGATCGTAGTCGCGTTCGATGCTCACGCCCGGAGGGGCATCGGCGGCGAGCAGGTGCCCGACGTGTTGCAGCAGCTCGTGGATGTTCACCAGCTCCTTGCGCGGCGCGTGTCCGGGGCCGAGCAGAGTGTCGACCAGCGCCGCCAGGCGATCGGCCTCGCCGATGATCACCGAGGTGTATTCGCGCATCGAGGCATCGGGGAGCTGGCGCGCGAGGAGCTGGGCGGCGCCGCGCAGACCACCGAGCGGATTCTTGATCTCGTGTGCGAGCTGCCGAATCATGGCGCGGCTGCCGCCGATCTGGGTGAGCAGCGCATTCTCGCGAGTGATGCGCTGGTGCTGCGTGGTGTCGCTGATTTCGATCAGCACGGCCGAGGGCACCCCGGACTCTTCGTAAGGCGCGACCGTGCAGTCGACGATGCGCTCGCCATCGCCGTAGATCGGGCGCAGCGCCAGTTCACGCCGTGAGAACGGACGCCAGGTGTCTGCGGCCCGCGCGATCACGGCGAGCAGCGCCGAGGCATCCACCAGCAGCTCGCTCAGCAGCCGGCCGCGGGCCTGGTTGCGGCTCACGCCCAACAGGGTTTCGGCCGCGACATTCAGATAGTGGAGGGCGGCCCGATCGCGATCGACGATCAGCACGCTCGTGCTGAGCGCATCCAGGATTCGTCCGGCATCGGCCATCGCGTCGACCTGCAGCGTCGCGGGATGCGTGGCCATGTGCGTCACGACCTGCCAGCCACGAGGCGGCCGGTGCGCCATGGCGGACACCGTCCCGGTGTGCCGGCAATCATCCCCCGGAGGGGCGTCGGGGTCGCAAGGCGGGGCCGACCGGCGGCTGCGCGATCGAGGTCTGTCGTACGTAGAAGCGTACCGGGTCGGTTTCCCGGATACGTTGCCCGCGCGCGTCGACGATCACGGCCACGACCGTGTGTTCGCCGCGCGGCACGTCGGTGAGCTGGAACTCCTGGGCATTGCCCGGAAAGCCTTCCTGCACGCGGCCGTCGAGGTACAGGAAGATCGAGTGGCCAGGGGCGAGTGCCGGTTCGATCCGCACACTCACGGTGACCTGTCCGCCGGTGTTGGAGAGGGTCTCCTCGGCGGAAGGTCGCCAGATGTCGAAGTCGCGGTAGTAGTCCGCCGGCGGCGTCTGCTGCGAGGGAGTGCTGGCGCTGGTCCGCGCGCTGGCCGCGGGCGGGGGCGCCATGCTGGTGTCGGCGCCTGCGGGGACGTTGAGCTCCATCTGGGCAGCGCCCGGTACAGGCCGGTCGCTGTAGTGCGTGACGCCCTGGTCGTCGACCCACTTCCAGACGGTCTGCGCGGCGAGCAGCGGGCTCGCGAGCAGAACCAGAAGCGTGAGCGGCGTTCGCATGACGATGGAGCATATCCGCTTTCGCCTCACAGTGACAAAATCGGGGGCGGCGTTATGTGAACCCCGTCACCCCGACTGGGCGCGACGCCGGCGGCCATGGTGACATGGGCCGGCGCCCCCGGCTCACACGCTGTAATACAGCTCGAACTCCAGCGGGTGCGTGGACATACGCACCTTGGTGACCTCCTGCATCTTCAGGGCGATGTAGGCGTCGATCGTCTCGTCGGTGAACACCCCGCCCGCCTTGAGGAAGGCGCGGTCCGCATCGAGGGCGCGCAGCGCCTGCTCGAGGGAGTAGCACACCTCGGGGATGTTCTTCGCCTCCTCGGGCGGCAGGTCGTACAGGTCCTTGTCCGCCGGGTCCCCCGGGTGGATCTTGTTCTGAATGCCGTCGATGCCGGCCATCAGCATGGCCGCAAAGGCGAGGTACGGGTTGGCGGTCGAATCCGGGAAGCGCACCTCGATGCGGCGGGCCTTGGGATTGGACACCCACGGAATGCGGATCGACGCGGAGCGGTTGCGCGCCGAGTAGGCCAGCATCACCGGGGCCTCGAAGCCGGGCACCAGGCGCTTGTAGCTGTTGGTGCTGGCGTTGGCGAAGGCGTTGATGGCCTGGGCGTGCTTGATGATGCCGCCGATGTAGTAGAGCGCGGTGTCCGACAGTCCGGCGTACTTGTCGCCCGCGAACAGCGGCTTGCCGTCGCGCGAGATCGACTGGTGCACGTGCATGCCGCTGCCATTGTCGCCCACCAGTGGCTTTGGCATGAACGTTGCGGTCTTGCCGTGGGCGTGCGCCACGTTCTGCACGGCGTACTTGAGCAGCTGCACCTCGTCGGCCTTCTTCACCAGCGTGTTGGCGGCGACGCCGATCTCGCATTGCCCGGCGGTGGCCACCTCGTGGTGGTGCACCTCGACCTTCATGCCGAGCCGCTCGAGCGCCTCGCACA
>QGUO01000622.1 GCA_003242495.1 Pseudomonadota bacterium
CCCCCACCGCTGGGGGCCCCCCCGCCCCGACAATTGCCGGGAAATCCGCGGCGCCCCCCCCTCCACCCACCAGGTGGCGTGGGAATCCGCCCGCCCCGACCCCGTTCCCGCCGGCCCCCGAGATGACCAGCATGTCGTCGGCCAGTCGCGACACGCTCAGCTCCGCGGTGCGGGAATCGGCGCGTGCCGTGCTGAACAGCTGCCAGGGCAACGCTGCGCCCGCCGCACCGGCGAGCGCATGCTTCAAGAACCTTCTGCGATCGGAGTGAATCGTCATGGGGAAACTTTAGCTCAGGTCGCTTCTGCGCCGAAAGACAAGAAGAGAGAAGCGCGGCGACGCCACGCGCGATGCCCTGCGCCAGCGTTGCAGCGGCGGGTCGCAGCCCGGCGCGTCGTCCGTGTGACGCGCCTCAGTTGCGCGGGCCCGGGCGGGCGTCGAACAGCATGGTCTTGGTCTCGAGATAACCCATCAGGCCTTCCGCACCGCCCTCGCGCCCGTACCCGGACTGCTTGAAACCGCCGAACGGCAGGTTGAAGTCGGCCTTCAAGCCGTTTTGCGCGAAACAGCCACTGCGTACCTGGCGGGCGATGCGCCAGGCGGCCGTCGGGTCGTCGGTGAGCACGGCGCCGTTGAGACCGTAGATGGTGTCGTTCGCCAGACGGACCGCATCGGCCTCGTCGCGGTAGGGAATGAGCGCCAGCACCGGCCCGAAAATCTCCTCCTGCGCGATGGTGCTGCGGTTGTCGACGCCGGCGAACAGCGTCGGCTCGATGAAGTAGCCCTTGCGCAAATGCGCCGGGCGCCGCCCGCCCGCGACCAGGGTGGCGCCTTCGGCCTTGCCCTGCTCGATGTATCTCTCGACGCGCTCGAGCTGGCGCTTCATGGCCAGCGGCCCCATCTGAGTCTCGGGATCGGTGGAATGGCCCACCCTCACCTGCTGCATGGCCGCCGCCACCGCCGCCGCAATCTCGTCATGGCGCGCCGCGGGAACCAGGGCGCGCGAGAGCGTGGCACAGACCTGGCCGCTCATGGTGATGATGGTCTGAGTGAGCACGTCCGCGGTGCGCTCCACCGGGAAACCCTCGAGCACGATGGCCGCGGACTTGCCGCCCAGCTCGAGCGTGTAGCGCGCAATGCGCTCGCCGCACACGCTGGCGATGCGCCGGCCCGCGGCGGTCGAGCCGGTGAACGCCACCTTGTCGACCCCGCGATTGCGCACCAGGTGATCGGCGGCCTCACGATGCGCGGGCACCAGATTGATCACGCCCTCGGGCAGTCCGATTTCCTCGGCACACTCGGCGATGATGTAGGCCTCGAGGGGCGTCTCCGGCGCCGGTTTCATGATGACGGTGCAGCCCGCGAGCAGCGCCGGCGCGACTTTGTTCGCCATGATCGCGTACGGGACGTTCCAGGGCGCGATGGCGGCCACCACGCCCACCGGCTCGCGCACCACGTAGCCCACTGGCGAGACGTTGGTCGGTACCTCTGTTTCGAATTCGAAGGTCTCGGCGAGCGCCGCGTAATCGGTGAACGCCTTGGTGCCTTGCGGGATGATGAAGGGCGCCATGCTCGCGAGCCCGCCCATCTGCTGCGTCCACGCAGCGCACAGCTCCGCTTCGCGCCGGGCCAATGCGTCGGCGAGCGCGCGCAATGCAGCCGCACGCTCCTGCGGCGACTTGCGCGGCCACGGCCCCTCGTCGAACGCGCGCCGCGCGGCGGCGACCGCCGCGTCCATGTCCGCCTCGCGCGCTTCCGCGACCGTCGCCACCACTTCCTCGGTGTTCGGCGAGATCACTTCGATGACGGCGGCGGTGGACGGCGCCACCCATTTT
>QGUO01000200.1 GCA_003242495.1 Pseudomonadota bacterium
GCCCTGCACCGTGCGGTACTTCTGGCCGCTGCGCGGCTGAGCGTCCGCCACCACGATGGGTATGCTCTTGAATTGGCTCACCGGGCTATTCTAGCTCAAACCCGGGTGCGGCTCTCCCCCCCGGAACGCATAGCGGCTTTCCCTGGCGGCGCAACAATGAAAAAGCCCGGCAGAGCCGGGCTTCTTCATATCCTGTCCGGTCGTTGGCGGACGCGGTCAGGTGCCGTTCGAGTAGGTGCGCAGGCGCCACAGCTCGGCCACGCTGGCCCACTTCGAATCGCTCGACACCGCGCTGAAGGCCTCGCGCGCCTGCGCCGGCTGCCCCTTCTTCAGATAGGCCATGCCGAGCGACATCTGCGCCTCGTCGGCATCCACGACACCGCCCTTCTTCAGACCCTTCTCGATCTCGGCAATGCCTTCGTCGATGCGACCGTAGCTCACATAGGCCTGGCCCAGGGCGACATTGATCTGTCCCTTGGTGGCCTTCTCGGCCTCCTGGGCAAGCTGCGGCAGCTCCGCCTGGTCCTTCTCGGCACGCTGCTTGAAGCTGTTCAGCAGCCGCTCATGGCGATCCCGGTCGAGCTTGTCCTTCATGCTGAGCACGCCGCTGTCGATGCCCTTCTGCACCATCTTCTGCGCATCGCCCGGCAGGCCGGCATCGTTGGCGAGCTGCGCCATCTCGACGTAGTCGCCCGAGCGCTTGAGCACGCCGACGTCGTCGGCGAGCCGGTACAGCGCCAGATTCACCATGTCGGAGTGATTCTTGCGCTGCTCGAGGTCGATCAGGTTCTCCCAGTACTGCGGCTTCGGATGGTAGCGAACCATCTTGGCGAGCGCCTGGGCCACGCCCTCGTTGTTCTCGAGCTTGTACTGCGAGCTCAGTACGATCTGAATCCAGTTCTCCTCGGGCGTGCGGCCGGCACGCTCGGCGCGCGCGATCACGTCGTTCATGACCTTGGTCGCGTTCTCGAAATCGTTCAGCAGGTAGTGCGCCTGGCCGAGGAGCACGGACATGTCGCGATCGCCCGGATGCTTCTTCAGCCACTTCTGCGCCCAGTCGGCCGACTTGCGGTATTCCTTCACCTGGAAGTAGAGCTGCGCGACCGTCTTCTCCCGGTCGTCCACCTCTGCCGCGGGCACCAGGCCGGAGTTCAGCATCCGCTCGAACACCGGCGCCGCCTCGCTGTACTTGCGCTGCTGGATGAGCACGTAACCGAGGAAGTTGTCGATCTGATACTTCTCCTCGTCGGTCTTGGCCTTGCCCTGGGCCTCCTTGATCTTCGCGAGCGCGGTATCCCAGTCCTTCTTGCCCATGGCATCCTGAGCCGCCTTCAACGGCCGGGCCACGTCGACGCTCAGCTTGGGCGCTTCCTGTGCCTGGACCACTGCCGGTGTGAGCACCGCCGCACCCACCACGCCGCCGAGCAGCCCCAGGCTCACCGCGATACTTCTCATCAAGCTCATCGGAACTTCCGTCTACTTCGGTTGATATTGAGGACTAAACGGCCGGCGAGGCGTAGTCGTTCCGCGCACAGCCCACGGAACGAGCGCCTCGCCAGACAATCAGTCCATGAACTGCTCGTTGCCCACGAAGCCGATGCGCACCATTCCATTGCGTTGCGCCATGCCCAGCACCCGGGCGACCGTGTCGTAGTTGGCCCGGCGGTCCGGTCGGACGTGCAACTCGGGTTGCGGCTGGCGCGCCGCCTCAGCCCTGAAGAACCCTTCGAGCTGGCTCATCTGCACCGGGCTTCCATTCCAGATCACGGTGCCGTCCCAGTCGATGTCGAGGCGGATGGGATCCACCTGCACCTGATCCTGCGGCGGCGGATTCGCCTGCTGCTGGGGCATGTCCAGCTTCACTGCGTGGGTCATCACCGGCAGCGTCACGATGAACATGATGAGCAGCACCAGCATGACGTCGATCAACGGCGTCGTGTTGATCTCCATCATCGGCGCTTCGTCGCCGGACTCGCCTACTTGCATTGCCATGAATCGTTACCTCTTCTTCCCCGACGCCGCCGGGGTCGCTTACATGCGGCCGCCGCCACCTTCCGGCTCGGTGATGAAACCGACCTTCATGATGCCCGAGCGCTGCGCCGCGACGATCACCCGGCCCACGTACTCGTAGCGCGTCTGCTGGTCGGCGCGCACGTGCACTTCGGGCTGCGGCACCATCGGCGCCACGGTCCGCAGCCGCTGGAGCAGCTCGTCGTGGCTGATGGGCGCCGTGTTCCAGAAGACCTGACCCTCCCGGTTCACGGCGATATTGACGTTCTCCGGCTTGGTCTGCGTGGCCTGGTTGTTGACCTTCGGCAGCTCGAGCGGAACGGTAGCGGTGACCACCGGTACGGTGATCATGAACACGATGAGCAACACCAACATCACGTCGACCAGCGGCGTGGTGTTGATCTCGTTCATCGGCGCGTCATCGGAGTCCGATCCGGCCGAATGAAGCCCTTGCGTGACTGTTGAAGCCATTGCTCAACTCCCCGGGCTGACGCCCGGATTACTTGCGGGCCGCCGCTGCCCCGGCACCTGCACCCGCACCCGCTGCCGCAGGACGCGCAGCCTGCGCCTGCTCACGACCGGTTTCCACGCGCGCACCGCTCACCAGGTAGGCGTGCAGATCGGACGCAAAGTAGCGCAGCTTCTCGATCAGGTCCTTATTGCGACGCAGGAGCCAGTTGTAGCCCATCACCGCCGGCACGGCGACGAACAGACCGATGGCGGTCATGATGAGCGCCTCACCGATGGGACCGGCCACCTTGTCGAGGCTTGCCTGGCCAGCGAGGCTGATCGCCACGAGCGCGTTATAGATACCCCACACCGTGCCGAACAGACCGATGAACGGAGCGGTCGAGCCGGTGGTGGCGAGAATCGCCATGCCGCCCTGCAGCCGGCTGCTGATGGCGTCCACGGCGCGGTACAGGGAGGCGCTGATCCACTCGTGCAGCGGGATCTGGTCGGTCAGGCGGCCCTCATGATGCTGCGCTGCGCGCATGCCATCCTCGGCCATCAGCTTGAAGACGTTGTCCTTGCCCGGGATCTTGGCGATGCCTTCGCGCAGGTTACCGGCAGTCCAGAAGTTCTTCTCCATCTCCTCGTACTGCTTGCGCATGCGGCGCTGATCCCACAGCTTGGTGAAGATGACGAACCACGAAGCAAAGGACATGGCGATCAGGACGAACAGGGTGCCTTTGATGACGGCATCACTCTGTTCCCAGAGCCCCATGATGCCAAACGGGTTCTCGACGGTTTCGGTATTGGGAGCCATGAAACGAGGTCCTCTGCTGTGACTTTGAGCTGTGACTTAAGTTAACAAAGCAAGTTCTGACAATGTTGTTGCAAACGGCGATCCCGATCGGTTCGGGGAGTCAGCCTAATCCGTGAGCCGGAACGTCACGGCGAACTGCCCCCACATCGCCACGGGCTTGCCATCCTGGGTCCCGGGCTCGAGGCGCCACGACCGCTTCACTTCACGCAGAGCGGCTTCGTCAAGGCGGGGGTACCCGCTGGATTGCTTCACGCGGGCATCACCCACGCGACCGTTTTCCAGCACGTACACCTCCAACACCACCGTCCCGGCTTCGCCGGCGCGACGCGAGGAAGGCGGATACTCCGGCTGCGTGAGCGGTCGACGCGGATTCGAGCGCGGCGGCACGATCACGGGCTCACGCTTCGGCGGAGCGGCGACCGGCGGCGGCGTCGGCGGCGGACGCTCACGCGTCACCTGCTGAATGGCGGTGGTTTGTTGTTGTTGTTGGGGAATGTTGATCTGGATGTCGGGTGGCGGGACGAACGGCGGCGGCGCCTCGATTTCCGGCGGCGGCGGCGGTGGCTCGTCCTGAGGCTCCGGCATCTCGTCGATGATGGTCGCCTCGATGGGTCCGAGCACGGCTTCGACCACTTGCCGCGAAAGGCCCGACACGGCTCCCCATGCCATTAGCACGTGGAGCACGACGATCCCGAGGAACACGAGGCCACGCCTCGTGAAGAAGGAAGTATCAGCTGCGTAAGGATGCGCCATGCACTGTCGCCCAAGTATTGATTCGGGGTCTGGGATTTGCCCCGTGCTAATTAGTACGTATTCGCAAGTGTTCGTTCGATCCAGTATGCACGTTTCGGCATACACCCCTGTTTCCGCGATCGAACGATTCGTCGACAGCGTCGGCGCGGCTCGTAGTCCGCATATTCCGAAGCAGCGTTACGAATCACGCAGACCGCCGAAACGCCGCGCAAGGTATAAAGTTTCGGGCTCGAAGGCAAGATCTTCACAACACAAATCCGCCCCTGCAGCGCTGCTTGCTGTGCCCGACTTTTCAGTCTTTTCCTGATTGCCTTGCACTGATTTCGAGCATCGCCGCCGGCGCTAACTGCATACATCGCGTGGCCGTGTCGATACTTATAGTCCGATGCTGATGTGTTGTCATGCTTCAACGCACGTTGCATCGCATCGACGATACAGCTAAGCACGACGGCGTTACAAATATGAGACAGCACGGCCGATGTCAGGCCGATCCGCGCTGCAAGGAAAATTCGATGGGGATGAGGACCAGGGCCTGTCTTGGCGCACCGTTTTCTATGTACGGGCGGAACGCGGCGCGCTCCACCGCCTCGCGTGCCGCCGCATCGAGCCGGGCATAGCCGCTCGAGCTTTGGATCTCGATGCGGCGCGCCTTGCCCGCTTCATCGATCAGCACGCGCAGCACCACCAGGCCCTGCTCACGCAGCCGCCGCGATTGCGGCGGATAGCGGGGCGCGGGCTCGCGCAGATACTCGACCGAGGAAACCTCCACCGGCGCGCTGCGATCGGGTTGCCGTGCGGGGGTGGGCTCAACGGATCGTGCAGGCTGCGCGGGCAGGCTGATCGCCCGCTCGGCGGGCCGGGCAAGGGGCATCACCATCGGCGGCAGCTGCGGTGCGGACGCAACGATCTCGGGTGGCACCAGATCGACTTCGGGCGGCTGCCATTCGACTCGCTCGGTCACCTCTCCGACGAAGCGCACGACCGCAGGCGTCGACGGCTCGGCGCTGGAGCGCGCATGCATATGAAGCAGTCCGTAGAACAGCGCCGCGTGCAGCAGCGCAATGGTCGCGCCTGCAACCATCCGAGTCGACTGATGCGCCGCCACCACAACCTGACCCATTGAGCGCTCGTTCTCCGCGAGCGCTAGATCATGCCTCGCATCGCGGCTCGATGCAAATGGGAATAGTTCTCAACCCTCATGGGACGCCGCGCGCGCCAGCTCCTCGGGCGTGCCGATGTTGTGCCAGCGGCCGGCGTACAGCTCGCCGCTCACCCGCCCGGCGCTCACCCAGCGACGCATCAACGGCGCCAGCGCGAACTTCCCCGGCGTGCAGCCGGCGAAGAACTCCGGCCGGAACACGCCGATGTTGGCGTAAGTAAGGCGCTCGCCATCGAGCATTACCCGGTCCGCGGACAGGGCGAAATCCCCCGTCGGGTGGTAGGGCGGATTCGGCACCAGCACGAAATGCGCAACGTCTTGGGCGGCGAGCCGGCCGAGCTGGGCCGCGAACGGATAGTCGGTGCGGATATCGCCGCTCACGACCAGGAACGGCTCGTCGCCCAGCAACGGCAATGCCTTGAAAATTCCGCCGCCGGTCTCGAGTGCCGCCTCCCCTTCGTCGCTGTAGCGGATGTGCACGCCGAAGCGCCGGCCGTCGCCGAGCGCTTCACGGATCATGGACCCGAGCCAGGCGAGATTGACGACGATCTCGCGGATCCCCGCTGCGCCAAGCGCCTCCAGGTGGTACTCGATCAGCGGCCTGCCCGCCAGCGGCAACAGCGGCTTGGGCACACTGTCGGTCAGCGGCCGCATGCGCTCACCGCGCCCGGCCGCGAGGATCATGGCGCGCACGAGCCCGCCTCCCCCGTCGGCTGCATGCGCGCGAGCGCCGGCCACACCCGCTCCTCGATCAAGCGCGCCAGGAATCCGAGCTGCGCGTGGCGCGCACCGACCGCCTGCACGTAGCCCAGCGTACGCGGAATATCATCGAGGTAACCCGGCTTGCCATCGCGATGCCACAGCCGCGCGAAGATGCCGATCGCCTTCAGGTGCCGTTGCACGCCCATCAAATCGAAGGCGTGCAGGAACGCCGCCTCATCGGCCAGGACATCCATGCCCGCAGCCAGGGCCGCCGCGCGAAACTCGAGCGCCCACTCGCGCACCTGCGCCTCGGGCCAGGCGATGTAGCAGTCCCGCAGCAGCGACACCAGGTCGTACGTGAGCGGTCCGCGAACCGCGTCCTGGAAATCGAGAATTCCCGGATTGCGAGCCGCGCAGACCATGAGATTGCGGGAGTGATAATCCCGGTGCACGAACACCGCCGGCTGCGCGCACGCGGAGGCGACCAGCACTGCGAACACGTCCTGCAACGCGGCGCGTTCACTGTCATCGAGCTCGATCCCGAGATGCCGCCCGAGGAACCACTCGGGGAAGAGCTGCAGCTCGCGCTCGAGCAGCGCGGCGTCGTACGGCGGCAGCCCGGCGGCATGGCGCGCCCCGCGGGTCTGGATGCGTATCAGGGCGGCGATGGCATCGCCGTAGAGCCGCCCCGCATCGGCGCCGGCCTGGAGCGCCGCCA
>QGUO01000201.1 GCA_003242495.1 Pseudomonadota bacterium
TCCATGGCATCAAGGTCGGCGACGTGGCGCTCGATCTGGCCGCCATGCAGCAGCGCCGTGCGAAGATCGTCAAGCAATCGACGGCGGGCATCGCCGCCTTGTTCAAGGCCGCCGGGGTCACGGCGGTGCAAGGCCACGGGCGCCTGTTGAGCGGCAATCGCGTCGAGGTCACGACCCACGACGGGCAGAAGCAGACCCTCAGCGCCCGACACGTCGTGCTGGCATCCGGATCGGCGCCCACGGAATTGAAGAGCCTGCCGTTCGACGGTGAGCGGGTGGTGGACTCGTGGGGGGCGCTGGAGTTCGACGCCGTCCCCAAACGGCTTGGCGTGATCGGCGCCGGCATCATCGGCCTGGAGCTCGGCAGCGTATGGCGGCGGCTCGGCGCGGAGGTGGTGGTGCTCGAAGCACTCGATACGTTCCTGCCGGTGGCCGACCAGGCGGTGGCCAAGGAGGCGCTCAAGCACTTCAAGAAGCTCGGACTGGACATCCGGCTCGGCGCCAAGGTGGCGGGCGCCGATTTCGGCAAGAACGGCCTGACGCTGCGCTACACCGATGCCAAGGGCGAGCAGCGGGTCGAAGTGGACAAGGTCGTCGTGGCCATCGGCCGGCGGCCGTATACGCAGGACCTGCTGGGTGACGGCACCGGCGTCGAGCTCGACGAGCGCGGCTTCATCAAGGTGGACCAGGAGTGCCGCACCGGCGCCGCCAATGTCTGGGCGGTCGGCGACGTGGTGCGCGGCCCGATGCTGGCTCACAAGGGCAAGGAAGAGGGGGTCATGGTGGCCGACCTGATCGCCGGCAAGGTCGCCGAAGTCAATTACAAGACCATTCCCTCGGTGATCTACACCTCGCCCGAGATCGCCTGGGTGGGACAGACCGAGGAAGAGGTCAAGGCCAGCGGACGCTCGTACAAGGTCGGCTCGTTCCCCTTCCTCGCGAGCGGTCGCGCGCGCGCCATGGAAGCCACGCAAGGATTCTGCAAGATCGTGGCGGCCACGGACGACGATGAGATCCTGGGCGTGCACATCATCGGGCCCATGGCCGGCGAGCTGATCGCCGAGGCGGTGCTGGCCATGGAGTACTCGGCGAGCACCGAGGATCTCCAGCGCACCATTCACGCTCACCCGACCCTGTCCGAGGCAGTGCATGAAGCGGCGCTGAACGCCGACCGCATCGCCATCGATTTCCCCAACCGGTAAGCCCGGCCGGTCATTCCCCGCCGCAGCCGGTGCGCCGCCAGCTCATGAGCCAGGCGCGCCGGCCCCGGGTGCAAATGACCGACGCCCACCCCTGAATCCGCGGCGCAACTTCGCTTGCGGGCGAGGAACCCGGCGCATGGGCGGGCGGTTGTGTCTGCGTACGCCAACCCAACGCGGAGGAACGCGGATGAGCACCATCGTGACCGGGCTGTACGATGCCCCCTCCAAGGCTGCACAGGCCGTTCGTACGCTGGAAGCGCAGGGCATCGACCCGGACGACATCAGCATGGTGGCCGGTGAGGGTGTCGACCGCGAAGCCTTTGGCCTCGAGTCTCATTCCAAGGCGCTGAAGGGCGCGGCGACGGGCGCCGCAGGCGGCGGCGCGCTCGGTGCGCTGGTCGCGGGACTGACCGCGACGGGGGTGGTGGCGACCGGCGGCGCGGCCATCCTGGTGGCCGGTCCCCTGGTCGCGGCGCTGGCGGGCGCGGGCGCAGGCGCCGCGGCGGGTGGCGCCCTGGGTGGCGCGATCGGCGCCGCCCTTCCGGAATATGAAGTGAAGTATTACGAGGATGCGCTCGCCAAGGGCTCGGTGCTGATCGGCGTGAAATGCGACGACGCCGCTACCCGGGACGAGGCCAAGCGCGCCTTGAAGAGCGCAGGCCCGATCAAGATCGCGGGCGCCTGATCCCTGCGAAGAGGGATCGGCATCGGCGCCCGCTGCGGACGGGATCCGCGGCTCAGGCCGGCAGATGCTTGGCCAGGCGCGGGAACACCTTGAGGATGTTGTCCTTGAAGATCTTCTGCTGGTCGGCCGGGGACAGGTTCAGCGCGTCGACGTAGCGCTTGGTGTCGTCGTAGTAGTGACCGGTCTCCGGATCGATGCCGCGCACCGCGCCGACCATTTCCGAGGCGAACAGGATGTTGTCCACGGGAATGACCTTGAACAGCAGCTCAATGCCCGGCTGGTGGTACACGCAGGTATCGAAGAACACGTTGTTGAGCAGCAGCTCGTCCAGCGGCGGCTTGCCGAGGTCCTGGGCGATCCCGCGGAAGCGCCCCCAGTGATAGGGCACCGCGCCGCCACCGTGCGGAATGATGAAGCGCAGGGTGGGGAAGTCCTTGAACAGGTCGCCGGTGATGAGCTGCATGAACGCCATGGTGTCGGCGCTCAGGTAGTACGAGCCGGTCGTATGGAAGGCCGGGTTGCACGCGCCGCTCACATGGATCATGGCGGGCACGTCGAGCTCGCACAGCTTCTCGTAAAGCGGGTACCAGGAGCGGTCGGTGAGCGGCGGGGCGGAGAACGAGCCGCCCGAGGGGTCGGGATTCAGGTTGCAGCCGACGAAACCGAACTCGTTCACGCAGCGCTCGAGCTCGGGGATGGACTTCGCCGGATCCACGCCCGGCGACTGCGGCAGCTGGCAGGCGCCCACGAAATTCTTCGGGTAGAGCGTGCACACGCGATGAATGAGCTCATTGCAGTGCTCTGACCAGAAGCGGCTGGTGTGCTCGTTGCCGATGTGATGGCCCATGGCGCTCGCGCGCGGCGAGAAGATGGTCAGGTCCGTGCCGCGCTCGCGCTGCAGCTTGAGCTGCGCGCCTTCCAGGCTCTCGCGAATCTGGTCGTCGGTGATGTTCACGGTGCCCTTGGTCGGGACGTGCGCCGGATCCTTGGCGTGCTCGACCTGCTGCTTGCGGTAATCCTGCAGGGGCTGCGGCGCGGTGGTGTAGTGGCCGTGACAATCGATGATCATGCAAACCTCGGATCGGCGTGAAACGAACACTCGAGCGGATTCCCAATTGTAGTCGAGGACGCCGCGCGGTGCATCCGCGCCCCGGGGGCGCCACCTACGTCAAAATTCTTCACAGAACGAACGGTTGACACGGCCACCGAGTCGTAGCACTTTCCCTGACCGGCACGCCGAGGGGGAACGTGCGGACGTGCCGGCATCGGGTCGATGCGGACAACTCTAAAAAGAGCGGACGGTATGCACGCAGTGAGCGACGAGGCACGGCGGCGCAGGTGCGCGCCGTGGCGGACGGGCGGGCTCGGGGCCTTCCTACTGGCGTTCGCGACGCTGGCAGGGGCGGCGCCGCCGGACTTCACGGGCATTTGGCGCACCTACCGCGGCGCAGGACCGTTCGGCACGGATTTCCGCGCCAGCCGGCTCGAGGATCCGCCGTTCACGGAAGAGGCACGCCGTAAGGTCGCCGAGTATCGCGCCCTGGTCGAGCCTGCCGGCGACACGCCGGGCGCTTTCTGCCTCGGCACCGGGATGCCGGGCTCCATGCTGGGCTCGGGCGCCTACCCGATGGAAATCATCCAGCGGCCCGAGCAGATCACCATCATCTACGAGGCGCACACCGAGGTGCGCCGTATCTACATGGACGGCCGCAAGGTCGACCCGCGCGACATCGTGCCGAGCCGCAACGGCTTCTCCGTCGGGCGCTGGGAGGGCGATACGCTGGTGGTCGAGACCACCGCGCTCAAGGAGGCGGTCGACCAATCCACGGCGCACAGCGATCAGGCGCACATCGTCGAGCGCTACCGTCTCTCGAAGGAGGCCGACGGGCGCAAGGTGCTCACGGCCGAGATGACCATGACCGACCCGCGCTTCTATACCCGGCCCGTGGTGCTCACCAAGCGCTGGCAGGCGGCCGAGGAGGGCGCCATGATGATGCACTACGAATGCAACGAGCCGCAGTGGCTCGACCATCTGGACGGGCTGCGCGAGGCCGCGGCGCGCCAGGAATGAAAAATAAGTGAGATTGCCGGTCCAGGGGGATTCTACGATGAAGCATCCGGGGAGCGTTTGGGCGGTCTTGGCGGCGAGCCTGGCGGTGCTGATGGCGGCGCCGGCCGGCGCACATCATTCCGCCGCGCAGTTCGATTTCAGCACGCCGGTGACGCTGACCGGCAAGGTCAAGCGCATCCGCATGGCCAATCCGCACATGCGCCTGGTGCTCGAGATCACCGATGACAAGCGCGGCACGCGCGACGTCGAGTTCGAGGGTCACAGCCTCAACAACTTCTATCGCAGCGGCTGGCGTCCCGACATGATCAAGGTGGGTGACCGCATCGAGCTGCGCGTGGCGCCCCGGCGCGACGGCGAGGACGGCGGCTACGTGACGGGCGTGAAGACCGCCGACGGCCAGGAATTCGGCACCGGGACCACGCAGCGCGACGCCGAATCCGGCCGCTGAGCCGCCGCGCGCCCGGTGTTTCGGGCGCTGTCATTTCAAGTGCCGCGGCTCGGCGTTTGCGCACCGTTCGTTCCACGTCGCCGCCCGGCGTCCTGCCCTGACAGCGGCCGCGAGCGCCGGGTGCGGCGGGCCGCAGCGCCACCGACGGGTATCGGTCCGGCGCCCAATCCCGTAAAGTTGCACGTCCACCGCGCACGGCAGCCTTCGTCGTGCGCGCGTGTCGACGGTCCCCTCGCGGGGCCGTACGGCCCCGAGATCCGCATCGGACCCTGCTTGGACCCGTCATTCGGGGCCGCCACTGGCAATGTACGCGTGCCGGCGCACCGGCATGCCGCACGCAAGACGAGGTACGACGATGAAGTTGAGCACCGATCGCATTCTGACGACGCACGTGGGAAGCCTGCCCCGCTCGGGACCGATCACCGAGCTGCTGTTGCGCAAGGAGCGGGGTGAGCCGTGCGATGAACAGGAGTTCGATCGGGTGGCGCGCGAGTCGGTCGCCGCCATCGTCCGGCGCCAGGTGGAGATCGGCATCGACGTCGTGAGCGATGGCGAGATGACCAAGATCGGCTATGCCACCTATATCAAGGATCGCCTGACGGGTTTCGGCGGCGAGAACATCGTCAAGCCGCACCTCGACATGCGTGAGCATCCCGACCTGCGCAAGCGCATGGTGGCGTTCACCGGTCCGCAAAATTTCAAGCGCATGTGCTGCATCGGACCGGTGCAGGTCAAGGACCCCGAGGCGGTGCACCGGGACATTGCCGTGTTCCGGCATGGCCTGGCCGATGCCAATGTCACCGAGGCCTTCATGAACGCCGCCTCGCCCGGCGTCGTCTCCTCGTTCCAGCCCAACCAGTACTATCCCACGCACGAGGCATACCTCGAGGCGCTGGCCGAGGCCATGCAGCCGGAGTACGAGGCGATCGTCGCAGCGGGCTTTCTGCTGCAGGTCGACTGTCCTGATCTGGCCATGTCGCGGCATACGGGGTTCCAGGACCTCACCGAGCAGGAATTCCTCAAGCGCGCCGAGCACCAGGTCGAGGTCCTCAACCACGCGCTGCGCAACATTCCGCCGGACTCCCTGCGCATGCACATCTGCTGGGGCAATTACGAGGGGCCGCACGATCACGACATTCCCCTCGAGAAGATCATCGACATCGTGCTGAAGGCGCGGCCACGGGCGATCTCCTTCGAAGCCTCCAATCCGCGTCACGCGCACGAGTGGGAAGTCTGGCAATCGGTGAAGCTGCCGGAGGACAAGGTGCTCATGCCGGGGGTGATCGATTCCTGCTCCAACTACGTCGAGCACCCGCGACTGGTCGCGCAGCGCATCTGCAAGTTTGCGGACATCGTCGGGCGCGAGCGGGTGATTGCGAGCAGCGACTGCGGCTTCGGCACCTTCGCCGGCTATGGCAAGGTCGATGCGGACGTGGCGTTCAAGAAGCTGCGCTCGCTGGCGGAGGGTGCCGCCATGGCCTCGGAGCGCCTCTGGGGCTGATCCGGGTGCGTGGCGGCGGGCCTGCTGCCCGAGCCCATCTGGCTGCGGGGCCCAATGCCTGCGGCAGGGCGCGGTGCCTGCGCGGCGCCGCGGCCCGTCGCGTGCGCCGCGCGCCGGGCGGGCCGCGGACGGGCGAAAGCTTTGAAGATTTCAGAGGTTGAACGATGCAGAACGAAACGGTGATGGCGATCGAGCGGGAGTGCCAGCGGGTACTGATGCGCTCGGTCAACGTGTTCGATCAAGGCGACTACCGCGGCTTTGCGGAACTGTTCGCGCCCGATGGCGTGTTCGTGCGCGCCAACCAGCCCGACGAGCCGCTGGTGGGACGCGAAGCCATCCTCAACGCCTTGCTCGCACGTCCCGCAGGACGGCTGTCACGCCACCTGTGCACCAACATCGAGATCGACGTCATCGACGAGAACCGCGCCGTCGGCCGCTGCTACCTGCTGCTGTACACCGCGAATGCCGCGGACCCGGCGCCGGCCGGCGGCCGTCAGGCGGACCCGGTGCAGCGGCTCGGGGAGTACCGGGATGAATACGTCCGGACCGACGAGGGCTGGCGTATCGCGCGGCGCGAGGGCAAGGCGGGCATGCTGATCGGGCCGGCCTCCCCAGGGCGCGGGCGGCGTTTTCCCGGTAACAAGTGCGCCGCGCGCCCGGCGCTACCCGGGCCAATTCGCAAAACACAACCCGGCGCAA
>QGUO01000623.1 GCA_003242495.1 Pseudomonadota bacterium
ATCCGGATGCGATGACGCCCCGCGAGGCGCTCGAGACACTCTACCGCCTCAGGGAGCTGCTCTGAGCGCCCGACACCCGCGGGGCGTGCGGCGGCGGCTGCTCAGATCGTAGCCGCGGACCAGGCGCCGGCGTGATCCGCGCCCCTGCCGTCGATCTCACGCCCGCCGGGATGACGACTCAGGCAACCGGCGCGCTCAGCGCTTGAAGCGTCCTTCACGCAGGAACTGCACGGTCTGCTCCGCGACGGCCGTGGAGAACAGCATGCCGGTGTGCGAAACAGGCAGGACGATGTGGTCCTTGGCGCCGGGCAAATGCGTTTCCTCCACCAGCACCGTGCCGTCGTGCTCGGTCTCGAGGTTGGCGAACAGCCGGCCGAGGCCGAATCCCATGGAGCCGGCGATCACGCCCACTTCGCGTCGGCCGGTCCACTCGCGCGGCGAGCACTCGAGGATTTCCTCGGCGACCGCCGCGCCGAGGATGGCTCGGCCGAACGGCAGACGCGAGACACCCTGCGCCGCGCGACAGCCCTGCAGTGGCGAACCGAGCAGCACGGCGCGCCCCGGCGGCAGGTCGTCGGTCACTTCGAGCGCACGCAGCACCACCAGCCCGCCGAGACTGTGTCCGACGAAATGCAGCCGCTCGCTCGATTGGCGCCGTGCGAACTCGATGAGCTCGCGCACGTGGTCGCCCATGGTGCCGCTCACCGTGGGATAGGAGAACGCCACGGGCTCGAGCTCGGGATCGATCCCCAACCGATTCCGGAAGACGCCGAGCTGGAATCCCGACATCCACAGGCCGTGCACGAGGATGACGGTCTGCCGTGACATCGGCAGGCGCCCCGGCGCTTCAGTCGGCCTTCACCGGCAGCCGCACGCGGATGTGCAGTTCCTTGAGCTGTTCCTCCGCGACCGGCGCCGGCGCTCCGGTCATGAGACACGCGGCGGTTTGCGTCTTGGGGAAGGCGATGACGTCCCGGATGCTGTCCGTTCCGCTCATGAACATCACGATGCGGTCGAGGCCGAAGGCGATCCCGCCATGCGGCGGAGTGCCATACTTGAGCGCCTCGAGCAGGAAGCCGAATTTCTGTTGCGCTTCCTCCGGGCTGATGCCCAGCAGGTCGAACACGGCCGATTGCATTTCAGGGCGATGGATGCGCACCGAGCCACCGCCGATCTCCGAGCCGTTGAGCACCATGTCGTAGGCCTTGGAGAGCGCGTTCTTCGGATCGGCGCTCAGCGCCGCCGGATCGTCCTCGCGCGGCGCCGTGAAGGGGTGATGCAAGGCCACCCAGCGCTTGGTCTCGGCATCCCACTCGAACATGGGGAAGTCGACCACCCACAGCGGATGCCAGCCCGCCTTGGCGAGCCCCAGGTCGTGGCCCACCTTGAGCCTGAGCGCGCCCAGCGAATCATTGACGACCCGAGCCTTGTCGGCGCCGAAGAAGACCAAGTCGCCATCCGCGGCGCCGGTGCGCGCCAGGATGCCGGCGACCGCCTCGTCGCTCAAAAACTTCAGGATGGGCGACTGCAGCCCGTCGCGCCCCTTGGCGCGCTCGTTGACCTTGATGTACGCCAGGCCCTTGGCCCCGTAACGGCCCACATAGGCGGTGTACTCGTCGATCTCCTTGCGCGACAGGCGCTGTCCGCCCTGCGGCACGCGCAGCGCCGCCACGCGACCCTCGGGGTCGGCGGCCGGGCCGGAGAACACTTTGAACTCGCAGCCTCGCACCAGGTCGGCCACGTCGACGAGCTCGAGCTCGACCCGCAGGTCCGGCTTGTCCGAGCCGTAACGGCGCATGGCCTCCGCGTAGGTGATGCGCGGGAAGTG
>QGUO01000202.1 GCA_003242495.1 Pseudomonadota bacterium
CGGCGTAGTTCTCCATGCGCAGCACCTTCTGGTCATCTTCGCTGATGGCGCCGACGTAGCCGATGGCGTGCACGCCGGTCGGGCCCAGCGGGTAGTGGCGCGTCAGGCGCGGGCGGATTTCCACGCCGGGGAAATCGTGGCGATGCACCGCGAACAGCGAGACCTCCGCTTCGGTGAGCTGCATCTTGATCGGCACGGCCTCGAAGCTCCGCCGGTTGCGCACTTCGCGGGCGATGTTTTCGATGCTGTCCTCCTCGATGAGGCCGAGCCCGGCGAGCGCCGCGAGCGTGGCATCGAGGTCGCCGACCTGTTCGCGCACCAGCTCGAGCTGATAGGACGGCACGTTGATGGCGAGCGGCAAGCCATGCCGGTCGAAGATCAGGCCGCGATTCGGCGGGATCGGCTCGATCCGGATGCGATTGCCGGTGGAGAGCTCCGCGAAATGCTCATAGCGTACCACCTGCAGCCAGACCAGGCGCGCGACCAGCGCCACGATGGCGAGCACCATGAGCACGCCTGCCGCGATGGCGCGGCGCGTGAACAGGCGCTGCTCGGCGTGTTGGTCTTTGATGCGGTCGGCGCGCGGCATGGGCTAGTGACGGCGGCGGCGGTTCCAGCTCTCCATGGTGCCCACGAGCACCGGCCACAGCAGGGCGCTGGTGCCCACGGGCAGCCAGCGCTGCCAGGCGGTGATCGCCGGGCCGACGATGCCATCGATCCAGAACACCACGAATTCGTAGACGGCGAACAGCATCAATACCGTGAAAGTCTGGTGCAGCAACGGGAACACCCGCACACGCAACTGCTGGCGATGCGTGATGTAGGCCACCAGCAGGAAACCGAGCGCATGCTGGCCGAGCACCGTGCCGACCAGGACGTCCATCAGGAGTCCGCAGGCCCACGCGAGCGTCAGACCCATGATCCGCGGCGCGCTCAAGGACCAATAGATCACGAAGAGCAGCAGGAATTCCGGTCGCAGGACACGGATCGGCTCCGGCAGGGGGACGATGGCCAACAGCAAGCTGACGAGCAGCGTGCCGGCGATGAGCCAGCGACTGTTGACGCCCTGATCAGCCGGCACCGGACGCCCCTCGCTGTGCCGTGTCCTGGGATTCCGGCGCCGCCGCCGGCGGGCTGGGGTCGGGGGCGTCTGCGGCTCGCGCCCCGGCCGACCCAGGCGGCGTGTCCGCCGGCGCGGCGCCTGCGGCTCCCACGGGGGTGTTCGCCGGCGGCCGCGGCGTGGCCGGTGCGTCGTCCCGGGAAGTGCCCTCGGACGCGTCGCCGGGCGCGCCGTGGGGCTCCTCGGTCCCGTCGGCGGGCTCCGGCTCCTTGGCGACCCACAGCAGCAACACCTCGCGGCTGCGGTCGAGCTGGGCGAGCGGCACTGCCTCGACCGCCGCGAACGTCGCCGCGGGGTCGCGTTTGACCTCGAACACGCGGGCGACCGGATAGCCCGCGGGGAACACGTCGTCGAGGCCCGAGGAGACCAGCAGGTCGCCGGGGGCCACGTCCGCATCGGCGGTGAGGAACGGCAGGTTGAGCTTGTCCGCCTCGCCGGTACCGACGGCGATGGTGCGAATGCCGTTGCGATTGACCTGCACCGGGATGGCATGCTCCGAATCGCTGATGAGGATGACCTCTGCGCTGTAGTGATCGACCCGCGTGACCTGGCCGACGATGCCGTGCGCATCCAGCACGGGCTGGCCCTTGAAGACGCCCTCGCGGGCGCCCTTGTCGATGCGCACGCGGTGGCGGAAGGGGTCGAGGTCCACGCGGATGATCTCGGCGATCAGGGTGCGCTCGCCGATGCCCGCCGAGGCCTCGCGGATGGCGCGCAGCCGCTGGTTCTCCAAGACCAGCGCCTCGAACTCGAGCAGCTTCACGCGCGCGGTGCGCAGCTCCTCTCTGAGTTGCTCGTTCTCGGCGCGCAGCCGCGCCCGGTCGGCGAAGCTGCCGGTGAGCCAGCCCCAGAAATCGAAAGGCGCCTGCACTACGACGTACAGCGGACTCATGGCGGTGCCGAGCCACAGACGCACGGCCTCGAGGTGCCCGCTGCGGGTATCGAGCACCATCACGACGATGGACACCAGCGCCAGAAGAAAGAAGCGCGCGCCGAGCGAGGGCCCGCGCGCGATGATCGGACGACTGTCGGAACTCAACGTGACCAAGACGTCACCGCATTTCCGAACGGAAGGGCTGACGACCCGCCGGGCTGGCGCCGCCCGGCGGACCGTTCATTCCTGGTTGTTAGTCAAGGTTGAAGAGGGCCGGGCCGTGCTCGTCGATGAGCTCGAGCATGCGACCGCCGCCGCGCGCCACGCAGGTAAGCGGATCCTCCGATACGACGACCGGGAGCCCTGTTTCCTCCATCAAGAGCTTGTCGATATCGCGCAGCAACGCGCCGCCGCCGGTGAGCACGATGCCACGCTCGGCGACGTCCGCGCCGAGCTCCGGCGGCGTCTGCTCCAGCGCCACCTTGACGGCGCCGACGATGCCGGCGAGCGGCTCCTGCAGCGCCTCGAGAATCTCGTTGGAGTTGAGCGTGAAGCTGCGCGGCACGCCTTCGGAAAGATTGCGGCCTTTCACCGAGATCTCCTGGACCTGCTGGCCGGGGTAGGCCGAGCCGATCTCGATCTTCACGCGCTCGGCGGTGGCTTCGCCGATCAGGATGCCGTAGTTGCGCCGCACGTAGTTGATGATGGCGTCGTCGAAGCGATCGCCGCCGACGCGCGCCGAGGCGGCGTAGACGATGCCGTTCAAGGAGATCACCGCGACTTCCGAGGTGCCGCCGCCGATGTCGAGCACCATCGAGCCGCGCGCCTCGTGCACCGGCAGCCCCGCGCCCACGGCGGCCGCCATGGGCTCCTCGATGAGCCGGACCCAGCGCGCACCGGCGCCTTCGGCCGACTCCTGGATGGCGCGCCGCTCGACCTGCGTCGAGCCGTACGGCACGCAGATCAGCACACGCGGGCTCGGACGCATCAGCCGGTTGCCGTGAACCTTCTCGATGAAGTTCTGCAGCATTTTCTCGGTGATGGTGAAGTCGGCGATGACGCCGTCCTTCATCGGCCGGATGGCTGTGATGTGGCCGGGCGTGCGGCCGAGCATGTTCTTCGCTTCCTGTCCGACGGCCTCAATCTTCTTGCCGGCGCGGCCGGGCTCCTCGCGAATGGCGACGACCGAAGGCTCGTTCAGGACGATGCCCTTGCCGCGCACGTAGATGAGGGTGTTCGCAGTGCCGAGATCGATGGACAGGTCGTTCGAAAAATAGCCCCTGAAGTTTTTCAGCATGGTGGTCGCGAATGGGTGAGGGTCGAACGACGGGATGGGCAAAAAAAGTCGCGGTACTCTAGCAATGGGTGGGATTTTGGGCAAGCCGAAGGTGTATGATTGCACATGGTTTTTCCGGCCCCGTGCCGCCCATCTGCGGGGCCGGTCGGCCCTTTTGAGCGTTCGTCTGAAGCGAGTTCCGTCATGAACCTTATCCGTCGCGATGTCGAGAACATCGCCCATCTCGCCCGATTGCGGATCACGGAGGCGGAGTTGCCCGACTACGTCGACCGACTGTCGAAGATCGTGACCTTCGTGGAGCAGCTGAACACCGTGGACACGGCGGATGTCGAGCCCATGGCCCATCCGCTCGCCGACCAGGTGCAGCGCATGCGGCCCGACGAGCCGGTCGAGATGGACGACCGCGAGAAATATCAGCGCAATGCCCCGAAGGTGGAGGCCGGGCTGTACCTGGTACCGAAGGTGATCGAATGACAGAACTGCATCATCTCTCGCTGGCGGAGCTCGGGCGCGGACTCGCCGAGCGGCGCTTCTCGAGCGTCGAGCTCACCCGGCACTTCCTCGAGCGCATCGAGCGGCTCGACCCGCGGCTCAATGCCTTCATCACCGTGACCGCGGACCAGGCGCTGGCCGCCGCGCAGGCGGCCGACCGGGCGCTCGCCGAGGGCAGCGCCGGGCCGCTCACCGGCCTGCCGCTGGTCCACAAGGACATTTTCTGCACCGACGGCGTGCTGACCACCTGTGCCTCGCGGATGCTGTCGAACTTCGTGTCGCCCTACGACGCGACGGTGGTGGCGCGGCTCGCCGCGGCCGGCATGGTCATGCTCGGCAAGACCAACATGGACGAGTTCGCCATGGGCTCCTCGAACGAGACCAGCTGGTACGGTCCGGTGCGCAATCCCTGGGATCTGGGCAAGGTGCCGGGCGGCTCCTCGGGCGGCTCGGCGGCGGCAGTGGCCGCGCGCCTCGCGCCGGCGGCCACCGGCACGGACACGGGCGGCTCGATCCGCCAGCCCGCGGCGCTCACCGCGCTGACCGGCCTGAAGCCGACCTACGGGCGCGTCTCGCGCTACGGCTTGATCGCCTTCGCCTCGAGCCTCGATCAGGCCGGCCCCCTGACGAGATCGGCCTACGATGCGGCATTGCTGCTCGGCGCCATGGCCGGCTTCGATCCGCGCGACTCCACCAGCGTGGATGCGCCCGTGCCCGACTACCTGGCGACGCTCGAGGCGCCGCTCGCGGGGCTGAAAATCGGGTTGCCCAAGGAACTCTTCGAGGATCTCGAGGAGGCCAATGCCCGCCTGGTGCGCGACGCGCTCGGCGTGTACGAGAAACTCGGCGCGCAGCTCATCGAGGTGAGCCTGCCGCACCTGCCGCTGTCGGTGCCGACGTACTATGTGGTGGCCCCGGCGGAGTGCTCCTCGAATCTCTCGCGCTTCGATGGCGTGCGTTTCGGCTACCGCTGCGAGGATCCGGTCGATCTGCTCGACCTGTACGAGCGTTCGCGCGGCGAGGGGTTCGGTGCGGAGGTCAAGCGGCGCATCATGACCGGCACCTACGTGCTCTCGGCCGGCTACTACGACGCCTATTACCTCAAGGCGCAGCGCGTGCGCCGGCTGATCGCCAACGATTTCGCGCAGGCCTTCACGCAGGTGGACGTGCTGATGGGGCCGACGGTGCCGGGGCCGGCGTTCGAGCTCGGTGCGAAGCTCGACGATCCGGTCACCATGTACCTGAGCGATATCTACACCATCGGCGTCAATCTGGCGGGATTGCCGGCGATCTCGATTCCCTGCGGCTTCCTCGATGGCCTGCCGATCGGGCTGCAGATCATCGGTCCGCACTTCGCCGAGGAGCGGCTGCTCAACGTCGCCCACGGCTATCAGCGCGAGACCGACTGGCACACGCGCACGCCGCCTGAATTCGCCTGATGGAGCTCGCCCGGGCGGATGGCTCCGCCCGGGCACGCCTGAGAGAAGAGTGCAATATGTCCTGGGAAACCATCATCGGTCTGGAAATCCACGCGCAGCTCGCGACGAAGAGCAAGATCTTCTCCGAGAGCCCGACGGCTTACGGCGCGGCGCCCAACACGCAGGCCAATCTCGTCGATCTCGGCTATCCGGGCGTGCTGCCCGTGCTCAACCGCGAGGCGGTGCGCATGGCCGTGAAGTTCGGCCTGGCGGTGGGCGCGACCATCGAGCGACGCTCGATTTTCGCGCGCAAGAACTACTTTTATCCTGATTTGCCGAAGGGCTATCAGATCAGCCAGTACGAGAAGCCCATCGTCGCGCAGGGCGCGATCGAGATCGTGCTCGAGGATGGCACGCGCAAGACCATCGGCATCACCCGTGCGCACCTCGAGGAGGACGCCGGCAAGTCGTTGCACGAGGACTTTCAAGGGTTCTCGGGCATCGACCTCAATCGCGCGGGCACGCCCTTGCTCGAGATCGTCTCCGAGCCGGACATGCGCTCGGCGAAGGAAGCGGTGGCGTACATGAAGAAGATCCACACGCTGGTGCGCTATCTCGAGATCTGCGACGGCAACATGCAGGAGGGCTCGTTCCGCTGCGACGCCAACGTCTCGGTGCGTCGCGTGGGGCAGCACGAGTTCGGCACGCGCTGCGAGATCAAGAACCTCAATTCCTTCCGTTTCATCGAGAAGGCCATCAACTACGAGGTCGCGCGCCAGATCGACGTGCTGGAAAGCGGCGGCAAGGTGGTGCAGGAGACGCGTCTGTACGACCCGGACAAGGGCGAGACACGCTCGCTGCGCTCGAAGGAGGAGGCGAACGACTATCGCTACTTCCCCGACCCGGATCTCCTGCCGTTGGTGCTCGACGACGCCTTCATCGACTCGGTGCGCGCCACGCTGCCGGAGCTGCCGGACCAGAAGTCGGCCCGCTACCAGGAGGCCTTCGGTCTGTCGGCGTACGATGCCGGCGTGCTCACGGCCAGTCGCGAGATGGGCGATTACTACGAGCGCGTGGTTGCCGAGCTCGAGCGGCTGACGAAGTCGGGCGAGCCGAAGCTCGCGGCCAACTGGGTGATGGGCGAGCTGTCGGCCGCGCTCAACGCGGACGGCATCGACATCACGGCGTCGCGCATCGACGCCGAGCGCCTGGCCGGACTGCTCGCGCGCATCGTCGACCAGACGATCTCGGGCAAGATCGCCAAGGAGGTGTTCGAGGTGATGTGGAACGAGGGCAAGGATGCCGACACCATCATCGAGGCCAAGGGCCTGAAGCAGATCACCGACACCGGCGCCATCGAGCAGGTCATCGACCAGGTG
>QGUO01000624.1 GCA_003242495.1 Pseudomonadota bacterium
CGCCGGGCTGGTGCTCCACACGGTGGAGCTGCGCCCATCGGCCAGCGGCAGGAACGCGATGGGGCCGTCGGGCAGAAAGCGTTGCCATGCCGTCGAGCGGTGCGGACGCTCCGTGCGCACGTGGGTCACGAAGGCGTGCTGGTCGTAGGACCATCCGGCGGTCTCGAGCCCGGCGAGCCGCCGGCTCGGCGAATCCGCCCCGTCGGCGCCGACCACCAGCGAGGCGCTCACCCGTCGACCGTCACTCAACGTGACCGTCGCGGCATCGGCCTCGAACGCAAGCCCCGCGAGCTCGGCGCGCAGCACCGTCACACGACGCAGCGCGCGCGACTCATAGAGCGCCCACTGCACGCGCCGGTTCTCGACGATGTGCCCGAGGTTGGGCTCACTGGTGTCGCTTGCCGAGAAGTGAATCGAGGCAGCACCGCCCGCCCGGCCGGCGGCATCCCAGACGATCATGTCCGTGTAGGGGGACAAGTGCGTCTCGGGCAACCATTGCCATGCGCCGCAGGCGTGCAGGATGCGGCGCGAGGCAGGCGAGATCGCCGAGACCCGCAAGCCCACCCCTGCGTCCGGCGCAGACTCGGGTGGACGCGCCTCGAGCAGCGCAATGCGTAAATCGAGCAGTTCGCGGTCGGCCGCCGCGAGCGCGGCGAAGCAGGCGCCGACCATGCCGCCGCCGACCACCAGGATGTCGAAATCAGGCTTCATGGTCACGCCCCTGCCGGCGCATCGTGCATCGCATCGCTCACAGGGGCGCCCCCCGGGCGAGTCGGGGAATCTTCCCGGCGGCGCCCAGCGACAGCTGCGAAAGCAGGTTTTTGGCGGGCGGCATCAGGTCGAACGCCAGCATCCCGACGTCGCGCAGCAGCTTCACCGGACCGAAAGGCTGCGTGAACACGCGCACCAGCCCATCGGTGAAGCGCACGATGCCCTGGCGGTCGGCGCTGCGCCACGCGCGATAGCGCTCGAGCACAGGCTGCTCGCCGGGATCGAACCCGTCGGCCTGATCCCGTCGCGCATCGGCAAGCACTTCGGCCAGGCTCGCCGCGTCCCGCAGCCCGAGATTGAAGCCCTGCCCCGCGATGGGGTGCAGCGCCTGGGCCGCATTGCCGATCACGGCCAGCCGCTCGGCAATGTGTGCATCCGCGCGCGTGAGCGACAGCGGATACCGGTGGCGGACCCCGACCCGGGTGAGCCGTCCCAACCGGAAGCCGAAGGCCGCCTGCAGACGCTCGAGGAACTGAGCGTCGGCGAGCTCGAGGACTTCGGCGGCCACCTGCGGCGCGAGCGTCCAGATCAAGCCGACGCGTCCTTCCGACATCGGCAGCATGGCGAGCGGCCCGGAGGGAGTGAACCGCTCGTAAGCCACGTGATCATGGAAACGCTGTGTGAACACGTTGGCGATGATCGCCACCTGGTCGTACTCCCAGTGCTGCGCCCCGATACCGGCGGCTTCGCGCACCACCGAGCGCGCCCCGTCGGCGGCGACCACCAGTCGCGCCTCGAGCACGGCCGGGCCACTGTCGAGCTCGCAGTGGATCGCGCGCGACCCCGGTGCCGCCTCGGCGGCGGTCACGCGCGCGGGCGCGAACACCGTCACATTCGTCTCACCGAGCCGACGCCAGAGCGCTGCGCCCATGACGCGATTGATGACCACGTACCCGAGCGCCTCCAGCCCCTGCTGCGCGGCATCGATGCGCGCGAAGCCGAACCGCCCCTGGTCGGAGACATGGATGCGCCGGATCGGCGTGGCATCGCGCTCGATCAGCGGCCAGACGCCCAGTCCTTCGAAGATGCGCCGGCTGCCGTTGGACAGCGCCGTGG
>QGUO01000203.1 GCA_003242495.1 Pseudomonadota bacterium
GCCTGCATCACTGGCTCACGCGTGTGGACTTCCCGAGCATCGCCGGCATCAACGGCGTGGAATGGGACGCGGTGGAGCTGCCGAGCCAGTTCATGGAAAACTTCGCCTGGCGACCCGAGGTGCTGCCGCTCATTTCGTCGCACGTCGAGACCGGCGAGCCCCTGCCGCAGGACGAGCTGGACCGCCTGCTCGGCTCGCGCACCTTCCAGGCCGGCATGCAGACGGTGCGCCAGCTCGAATTCGCCTTGTTCGACCTGCGCATCCATGCCGAGTACGCGCCGAGCGTTGCGCCCCAGGGCGCCGACTGGATCCTGCGCACGCTCGAGGATGTGCGCGCACAGGTCGCCGTGGTGCAGCCTCCGGCGTTCAACCGCTTTCCGCACAGCTTTCAGCACATCTTCTCAGGCGGCTATGCCGCGGGCTATTACAGCTACAAGTGGGCGGAAGTGCTCGCCGCGGACGCCTTCAGCGCCTTCGAAGAGCGCGGCATTTTCGATTCCGAGGTGGCGGGCCGCTTCCTCACCGCGATCCTCGAGCGCGGCGGCAGCCGCGACGCCATGGATGCCTTCGTGGAATTCCGCGGGCGCAGGCCGGAGATCGAGCCGCTGCTCAAGCAGCTGGGGCTGGCGGCCTGAAGCCGCTCGCGGCGCGCGGGCCGTGATCGTTGCGGCGCCACGCCAGCGACGGCGTGGCGCCTCTCAGACGAAGAACGCGCGGAAGGCCTCGATCGTGCGAGCGATGCCGGCGTCATCCACGTCGAGATGCGTGACCATGCGGATCTGCGGCAGGTAGCCGATCGACAGGCGCACCCGCGCGGCGTTCAGATGCGCCTTGAACGCCGCCAACCTCCCGGCCGGCACCTCGATGAACACCATGTTGGTGTGCTGACCGGCGACCGTCAGACCCGGCAGCTCGCGCAGCGCCATGGCCAGCCGCGCGGCGCGCGCGTGGTCCTCGGCGAGACGCTCGACGTGGTGATCGAGCGCATACAGACAGGCGGCCGCGAGGATCCCCGCCTGGCGCATGCCGCCGCCGGCGACCTTGCGCCAACGTCGCGCGCGATCGATCAACGCCCGTGTCCCGACCAGCACGGCACCCACTGGCGCGCCGAGGCCTTTGGAGAAGCACACCGAGACGCTGTCGAAATGGGCGGCGATCGCGCGCGGCGTGACCCCGCAGGCGATCGCGGCATTGAACAACCGCGCACCGTCGAGATGCATCGCAAGCCCCCGTTGCGTGCAGAAGGCGCGCGCAGCGGCGAGATATTCCAGAGGCAGGGCTCGACCGTGCCAGGTGTTCTCCAGGCACAGCAGCCGTGTGCGAGCGAAGTGCACATCGAGCGGCTTGACGGCCGCTGCAAGCGCCTCGAGTGACAGCGTGCCGTCGGGCGCATGCGGAATCGGCTGGGGCTGGATCGAGCCGAGTACTGCCGCGCCGCCACCCTCGAACTTGTAGGTGTGGGCGTCCATGCCGACGAGATACTCATCACCGCGCTCGCAATGGGCCATGACCGCGACCAGGTTCGATTGCGTCCCCGAGGGAAGGAACAGCCCCGACTCGAAGCCAAGCTCTGCGGCCAGGCGCGCTTCCAGTACATTGACGGTCGGGTCCTCGCCGTAGACATCGTCACCGACTTCGGCCGAAAGCATCGCCGCCCGCATGGCCGGCGTCGGCCGGGTGACCGTATCGGAACGCAGATCGATCCAGGTCATGGTCTCGTTCGCTCGGCGCAAGGGAAACCAGTGTAGCGCCGACGGCCGTGCATTGGCTGCCGATGCGTCGCCTCGCGCGCGGAGCACGCGGCTGCCCGGCAGCGACCGGACATACGCAATGGCGACGTGCGGCCGTTACGTGATTTCCCGGAGCACATTGTGGACTTTCCCACCCGGCATGACGATCCGCCCTGCGGCAACGAGCTTCGCGAGACGACGCGTTGTGCAAACAAAGTCAAAGACACCGTTTTCGGATTGCCCGAACGGCCCTCGACGGCGGATATTGCGCGCCGATTCGTGCACAGTTCGCACACCGGGTTAGTTGATCACCGACGAGGAGGGGGATGTTGCAATGACCACCCGTATGAACCGGCGCGGCTTTCTCGCGGCCGCAGGCGTGACCGCCACTGCCGCCGCGGCCGGCGCCCTCGCGGCCGAGGCGCCCTCGGGCGGGTCGCCCGCCGCTGGCGGCGGCGCGCCGCAGCGCACGGCGGGCGCGGGCGCACAGTTCGCGCCGTTGCGCGCCGAGGTACAGATCGACGATTGCATCGTCGAGGGCGAGATTCCGTCCGAGCTCAACGGCGGGTTCTACACCGTCGGCCCCGATCCGCAGTACCCGATGGACCCGAAGAACATCGTGTTCGACGGCGAGGGGCACGTGCGCATGTTCCGCATCCGCAATGGCCGGGTCTCCTACCGCACCCGCTATGTGCGCACTGAGCGCTATGTCGCGCAGAACAAGGCGGGACGCATCCTGATGCCGATCTATCGGAATCCCTACATGGACGATCCCAGCGTCAAGGGCCTGTCGCGCAGCACCGCGAACACGCACGTGGTGCCGCACAATGGCCTGCTGCTGGCCCTCAAGGAGGACAGCCCGCCCGCGGCGATGAATCTCGATACGCTGGAGACCATCGACCCGGTGTACACCTTCGGCGATCAGCTGCCACGCACGCAGCCATTCACGGCGCACCCGAAGTTCGATGCGCACACCGGCAATATGATCGCTTTCGGCTACGAGGCCGAAGGGCTCGGCAGCGACACGGTCGCGGTCTTCGAAATCGACACGGTCGGCCGCAAGCTCTGGGAAACGAAGATCAAGGTGCCCTACGCCGGCATGCTGCACGATTTCGCCGTGACGGAGAATCATGTCGCGCTGTTCGTGGTGCCGATGATCGTAGACCTGGAGCAGATGAAGCGCGGCGGCATTCATTGGTCCTGGGACAAGACCAAGCCGACGTACTTCGGCTTCTTCCGCCGCGGCGGCGACGGCAAGGATCTCAAATGGTTCACCGGGCCTGCGCGCAGCGGCACCCACACCATGGGCGCCTTCGAGGACAAGGGTCGCCTGTATCTCGACACCGAGGTCACGCCGGGCAATCCGTTCCCATTCATGCCGAACCGTGATGGGTCACCACCCGACATTCCGGGCAGCCGCAGCACACTGCATCGCATTTCCGCGAGCCTGAAGGGCGGACGCAACAAGGGCTACGACATCGAATTGCTGTTCCCGCTATCGGCGCCCCTGCCGCGCCAGGACGATCGCTACAACACCGCTCACTACCGCTACGGCTTCGCGAACTGCCCGGATCCGGAGCCGCCTGCCGGACAGCCGGCGGTCAACTGCATCGCGCGCATGGACATCCAGACCAAGTCGTACCGGCTGTGGAAGGCCAAGCCAACCGAGACCGTGGGCGAAGTGGTGTTCGCGCCCAAGAGCCCGACTGCGCCCGAGGGGCAGGGCTACATCCTCGCGACCGTGTGGCATGCCGACCAGAACCTGCGCTCCGACCTGGTCATTCTCGATGCCGAGCGCGTCGAGGAAGGGCCGATCGCGCGGGTGTTGCTGCCGGTGCAGGCCGCACCGCAGGTGCACGGCTGGTGGGTGCGGGAGGATCAATATCCGGCGCAGCCGGCGTAGGCTCCGCACAGGCTGGGTCGAGCAGCCGCTCGGCCCAGCCTGTGACACGTCGGCCGGCGATCTAGCCGACCGATGTTTCAGCAAACTCCCAGCCGAGCGACTGCTCGGCGGGCTTCAATTCCATGAATGCCTCGACGGCGTGCACCTGACCGCCGTACACCTTGAACGCCTCGAAGACGCTGACCGACTGGCCCTGGGGGCGTCCCGGGCGCTCGAACACCGAGCCCGGACCGAAATCCATGCGCAGCAATACGATGCCCTGCTCCTCGTCGACTGCCGCGACACGGTAGACGAGCCCCGAGAGCGTCGGAATGCGCTGGGTCTTGATGTGCTCGCATCCGGGCAGGAAGGTACACCCCGGGCCGGCCATCAATTGACCGTTCTCGAAGCGGTAGGCGTCCGGCGCAAACGGCACGTCCGAGGTCACGAAGCTCCCGACCTGCAGGCCGCGCGGATAGCGGCTGGCGATCTCGATCATTTCCTCGCGCGTGTTGCGCTGCGCGGGAGGCGGCGCATGGGTCATCGCCTCACTGGGCGTCTGCACGGCGTCGACCGCGTAGATCATCCCCTCCTCCTCCGTGCGTACCACCATGCTTTCGACACCGGAGATGCGTCCCTCGGCGGTCAGCAGACGCAAGGCCATCAGCACCGGCACGCCGTTCTCGCGCACTTTCACCAGGCTGGCCGCGACGCCCTCGCGCACATCGATCATGTCGAGGCGATAGCTCATGAGCTCGACGTCGCTGGCCCAGATGCCCTCCACGCCCAGCGTGCGCGTCTGCTGATCCTCGGTGAAGCGCACCTCGTCCGCGAGTCTCAAGCCCGAGACATCGCCTGCCTCCAATGCCGCCAGATAGTCCGTGAGCAGGCCGCTCAGGCAGGCACGGTCGCAGCTCGTGGACGACATCGCCTCAGGCGGCTGTGAGGACTCCTGATCCCGCGGACTGCAGGCGGTCGTGGCGATGGCGATCGTCAAGAGCGCCGCGCCGGCGCGAAAGGCATGCGGCCGATACATCATGTGAATCTCCCCCTGTCGACTGGTCCAGCGAATCTCGTTCTGCCGACGTCGCCTCGCGACGTTTCGATGGCATATGTCACACGGCCCGCATGGACCGTCGTTCTCCTGCCACGCGTGACCGCGACGGCACAAGATACGACGATCGTCGCCATGCGGCCAGGCGAATCGCGTGACCGAGGTCCTCGCTATTGGCCGAACGTGGACGCGTCGCCGGCGAGATAGCGGACCTCTGCGGCCGTGGGCGGGCGCCTGAGCGCCGCGTTCCGATGGGGGAACCGGCCGAAGCGCCGCACGACGTCGTAGTGCTGCCGCGCGTACTCCTTGAATTCCTTGAACGCCTCCGCAGCGGCCGGGGGCGCATCGGACTCCAGCTCAGTGAATGCCCGCAGGGACTCCTCCTGCGCCTCGAGGGACTCGGCGTGCTGCAGGGGCATGAGGAAGAACGCGCGTTCGATGGGTGCGAGCTGGCGGTCCATCCCCGCGTGCAGACCCGAGCGGGTCAGCTCGAGCGCCAGGGCATCGCGCGAGAACGCCGCCGCCGTGCCGCGATGAATATTGCGGCGAAACTGATCGAGCAGAATGATGAGCGCAAGCCGCTCGTGCGGATCGTCGGCCCAGTGCGCCAGACGCCCGTCGGACGCTTCCTCGACCAGCTCCCCGAAGCTCGCGCGAATGAGCTCATCGCGCGCGGCTGCCGCTTCGGGTGCCTCCCCCTCGTGACCGAACCAGAACGCACCCCGCACGTGGATGGCCGCGGGGTTCGTGACGGTATCGCCGAACCAGAAATCGAGCACGCATCGAGCCCGTGGATCCATGAAAAGCCTCTCTGTCGACGCCACGCGATCGGTCATCCCGCCCTTGTCACGCGACCTTGCATTCGACGACCAATACCTTGCGGCAAGCGGCGCGCCCGGGCATCGTCGGCGCGCGTCCTGCCGGGAAGACCATACATCATGCTCAAGGCCGTCTCACTCGCATTGCTCGTGCTGGGCGTCGTGGCGTGCAGCCGCCCGGAGGGGCCCGAAGCTCAGGTCCGCCGGGTGATCGGCGCGATGCAAACGGCAGCCCAGGCGCGCGATACCAATGACTTGCTTGCCTTCGTCTCAGACCGATACAAGGATCCCTACGATCGCGGCCGCGAGGAGCTGTCGCGCCTGTTGCGCGGGTATTTCCTCGCGTACCGCTCCGTGCACCTGCTCACGCGGGTCGACTCACTCGAGTTCCCCTTCGAGGACGAAGCGCGCGCGACCATTCTGGTGGGCATGGCTGGCGCCGGCAGCGGCCCTTCGAGCTGGGATGTCGCGGCGGACTTGTACGAGATTCGCGTGACCTTCGCCCTGGAAGGCCGCGACTGGAAGGTCACGCACGCGCAATGGCAGCGCCTTGCGGGGGTTCGTCCATGAGCATGCGGCACTTCGGCGATGCAGGCGCGACCAGCGTCCGCCATTCACGAACACGCAGCGGCGTATCGCCATCCGCTGTGCCCACACCGAGCCGGCGAGCGTCAGGTCGCATCGAGATCGAATATCCGGTATGCATTGCCGCTGCGCACGAGATCGCGCTGGGCCGCAGGCAAGGCATCCACCCGCGACAGCATGCCGCTCATGTCACCGATCGAGAAGGGATAGTCCGATCCGTACAGCACGCGCTCGGCCCCCACGTAGTCGACGAGAAAATTCAGCGTCTTCTGGTCGTAGAGAATGGAGTCGAAGTACAGTCGGCTGAAATAGCTGCTCGGCGGCGCGTCGATGCGCCGGTCGCGGCCGATCTTCTCCCAGCATTGATCGAGGCGTGCCGCCAGGTACGGCAGGGCCCCACCGCCATGGCTGGCGATGAGCTTCAGGCGCGGGAAACGATCGAGGTGGCCGTCGATGATGAGCCGGGCGAAGCACAGGCTGGTCTCCGTCGTGAAGCCCACGGCATTG
>QGUO01000204.1 GCA_003242495.1 Pseudomonadota bacterium
TTGCCGAGGTGCTGCCCGATCACAAGGCGGAAAAGATTCGTGAGCTGCAGGCGCAGCGGGCCGTGGTGGCGATGGCCGGGGACGGCGTGAACGATGCGCCGGCGCTGGCGCGCGCCGATGTGGGCATTGCGATGGGGACGGGCACGGACGTGGCCATGCAGAGTGCGCACGTGACCCTGGTCAAGGGCGATTTGCGCGGAATCGTGCGCGCCCGACGGCTTTCCCGTCTGACGATGCGCAACATCCGTCAGAATCTGTTCTTTGCCTTCGCTTACAACGCGGCCGGAGTGCCGATTGCGGCCGGAGTGCTGTACCCGGTGTTCGGGTTGCTGCTGAGCCCGATGATCGCCGCTGCGGCCATGAGTCTCAGCTCGGTGTCGGTGATCGCCAACGCGCTGCGGTTGCGTCGCGCAGACCTATAGCGCACCCCGCATATGCGGCCTGGCTCTGGCCCAGGCGAACGCCGGCTGCATGGCGCCTGCGCGGGGAGCGATGAGCCTTGGTGCGCGATCGATCCGGCGTTCGTCCTTCCGCACGCCAGGGCGAGGCGGCGCGAAAAGATCTGATTCGGAGCATTCATGTCGAATGGTTTATTGGATACCGACCGGCGCAGGTTTGTAACCGGCCTTGCTGCCGGCGGCGTGCTCGCAGGCCTCGGGCTGCATCGTGCCGCCCTCGCCGACAGGCCTTTCAATCATCCGCATACCCTGCGGGGCACCGATTTCGCGCTCGATATCGGCGAGCTACCCGTGAACTTCACCGGACGGGCACGCACAGCGACCGTCGTGAACGGCTCGTTGCCGGCGCCGCTGCTGCGCTGGCGGGAAGGCGATCGGGTGCGCCTGCGCGTCAGCAACCGTCTGCGCGAGATCTCGGCCATCCATTGGCATGGCATTCTGCTGCCCGCGAACATGGACGGGGTTCCGGGACTGAGCTTCGCCGGCATTCGGCCCGGCGAAAGCTACCTGTACGAGTTCGATGTCAAGCAAAGCGGTACCTATTGGTACCATGCCCATGCGCTGTTCCAGGAGCAGACTGGACTATACGGCCCGCTGATCATTGATCCGCGCGAACCGGAGCCGTTCGGGTACGAGCGCGAATACGTCGTGATGCTTTCGGATTGGTCCGACATGGACCCGCAGCGGATCTTCGCCATCCTGAAGAAGCAGTCGCACTACTTCAACTACGACCAGCGCACCCTGGCCGATCTTTGGCGCGATGTGCGCCGGGAGGGATTCGCGGAGACTTTGCGCGAGCGCCGGATGTGGGGCGCCATGCGCATGAGTCCGACCGATCTCGCCGACGTCAATGGGCACACCTATACGTACCTGCTGAACGGCAACACGCCGGCGGGGAACTGGACCGGGCTGTTTAGGCGTGGCGAGCGTATCCGGCTGCGATTCATCAACGGTTCGGCAATGAGCTATTTCGACGTTCGCATACCGGGTCTGAGGATGAAGGTGGTCGCAGCCGACGGGCAGAACGTGCATCCCGTCACGGTCGACGAGTTCCGGCTGCCCACCGCGGAAACCCTCGATGTCATCGTCACGCCCGAACCCGATCGGGCCTACACGATCTTCGCTCAGTCGATCGACCGGACCGGCTATGCCCGCGGCACGCTCGCGCCGCGTTTGGGCATGGAGGCGACGATCCCGGCACTCGACAAGCGCGTGGTGCTCACCATGGCTGATATGGGGCACGGGCACGATGAGGGCATGCATCATGGCGCGCAAGATGAGCACGCGGCACATTCCATACAGGGTCATGACACGCACATCGGCCATGAGAAGGACCATCTGAGAACGCCGCGTCCCCTCTGGTCCGGACGTCATCCCACCAGCGAGCAGGGTAATCCTGCCGTGGATATGCAGGTCATGAGCCCGCGACCGCGCCTGGACGATCCGGGGCTAGGATTGCGCGAAGCGCAGCTTCGGGACACGCGCGCGGGGCACCGGCACGGGCATAAGGTGCTGACGATGGCCGACCTGCGGAGCTTGTTCGTCGATCCCGATGGACGCGAGCCCGGCCGCACGCTCGAGTTGCATCTGACCGAGCACATGGAGCGCTACATCTTCGGCTTCGATGGCTTGAAGTTCTCGGATGCACGGCCGATCGATTTCAGGTACGGCGAGCGGCTGCGGATCGTGCTGGTCAACGATTCGATGATGGAGCACCCGATTCACCTGCATGGCATGTGGAGCGATATCGAGGATGAGCAGGGGCGCTTCATGGTGCGCAAACACACCGTGACGATACCGCCCGGCACGGTGCGCAGCTACCGGGTGACGGCCGATGCGCTGGGCCGCTGGGCGTACCATTGTCATCTCCTGTATCACATGAACGCCGGAATGTTTCGCGAGGTTCGCGTCGCATGACGCGGTGGCGAATCGGCCGGGGTGGCGCACGGGCCTGCGTCCTGGCCACGGTGTGCTGGGCGTACGGTGCAGGCTCGTGGGCACAGGGCGATGCGCCACCGCCCAGCGGCGGAGACGACCACCGGCTCGAAATCCGGTACGAATCTCCGCACGATCTCAGCGATCGGCCTGAACCGTTGCAAGCCTTCGCGCATGAGTCCCTGCGTGAGCCGGCCGGGCGCGCGCGTCATCGTCAGGTTCGGCACGTCGACGAGGCCGCTCATGGCCAGGGAAGGCCGCAATACCGGTCGGGAAAAGAATCCATGCCGGTACGTGGACATCGGCACGGCGATCACGGTAAGCATGCCCACACCACGCACGCTGACCAGGGTGTCCCAGGTGTGCAGGATGCTGACGGTGGCCGCGATACGGCCCTCCGCACGGCGCCGTTGGCGCAAGCCGAGCAAACGGGATTTCCCGAATTCGGCCCAATGACACAACACATGCACGACGATGCAGTGCATTACTTCGTGCTCGCCGACCGGCTCGAAACGCAACGCAGCGATGGGTCGTCCTTGCTGGTCTGGGACGTCAAGGGATGGATGGGGCGCGACTTCAACCGTCTGTGGATTCGCAGCGAGGGCGCCCGCAAAGGCGGTGCGACCGTCGAGGGCGAGGTCGAAGCGCTGTGGGGCAGGCCGGTCGGCCGGTGGTGGGACATGCTTGCCGGTGTGCGTCATGATTTCGCGCCTGGACTTTCGCAAACCTGGCTCGCACTCGGCGTCATCGGTCTGGCGCCGTACCGGTTCGACGTGGAGGCGACCGCGTATCTCGGCGAGCAGGGGCGCACGGCATTGCAGGTGGAGGCGGAGTACGACGCGCTCCTCACGAATCGGCTGATCCTTCAGCCGCGGATCGAGCTGCTCGCTCATGGGGAGGCGATACCAGAGCACCGGGTCGGCTCAGGGTTCAGCCGGATCGAGATCGGGTCACGGTTGCGGTATGAGATCCGACGTGAGTTCGCGCCCTACATCGGCGTGGAATGGGAGCGCAGCGTCGGCGACACGGCCGATCTGCTCGAGGCGGCGGGCGAGCGCCCGGAGGACACGCGTGCGGTCGTCGGCGTGCGTGTGTGGTTCTGAGTGTGGTCGGGAGGGGTGCGTGCCCGGACGTGTCGTCGCACACGGCGTGTGGTCATGCGCGTACGGATCGCCGCGAGGCGCCATGGCAGGGAGTGCGCTCCGGTCGTCCGGGTGCGCGCGACGATCGGGCACGCCACGATCCGGGCACACGACGAGGGGCGGGCGCGTGCGGCCGGTGCAGGGGAGCGGATCAGTCCGAGCCGCGGATCGGTTCCAGTCGCAATAGCTCGCCCCGGGGGCTGTCGGTCAGTAAGTACACCGCGCCATTCGCATCCTGGCGAACGGCGCGAATGCGCGCACGCTTTCCCGGGAGGTAGCGGATCTCCTCGGTCACCCGCCCGTCGCCCATCTGCAGCCGCACGAGCGCGCCGGGGTTCAGCGAGCCGACGAGCAAGTCGCCCCGCCAATCGGTGAACGCCTCGCCCGTGTAGAAGATGGCGCCAGACGGGGCGATCACCGGATCCCAGTAGTAGACCGGCTGTTCCATGCCTGCCTTAGCCGTGCCCTCGCCGATCTTGGCTCCGGAATAATCGACGCCGTAGGTGATGACGGGCCAGCCATAGTTGCGGCCGGCCTGCGGATGGTTGAGCTCGTCGCCGCCGCGGGCACCGTGCTCCACGGTCCATAGCTCGTTGGTCTGGGGATGCAGCGCAGCGGCCTGGATGTTGCGGTGACCGTAGGACCAGATCTCCGGCCGCACATCGGCGCGCCCCACGAACGGATTGTCATCGGGGATCGAACCGTCCGGATGTATTCGCACGATCTTGCCGATTGTCGTACGGAGGTCTTGTGCCAGGTCACGGTAGTCGAACCGATCCCCCAAGGTGACGAACAGTGTGCCGTCTGGATGGAATACGAGGCGTGAGCCCCAGTGATTGCCGCCCTGGACTTTCGGTTGCTGGCGCCAAATGACCTCCACGTCCTCGAGCGCACCTTGGCCGAGGCGGCCGCGGGCGACGGCGGTGCTCGCTCCGCCCTGACCGGGCTCGGAGAAGGTGAAGTACAGCAGGCGATCCTGCGCGAACGTCGGGCTGGCGGTCACATCGAGCAGGCCGCCCTGACCGCCGACTTGCATGCGGGGCAGGCCGTCGAGCGGCTCCGACAGTTGGCCGTCCCGACTGACGATGCGCATGCGGCCCGCACGCTCCGTCACGATCATCCGGCCGTCCTCGAGCACGGCAAGGCCCCAGGGATGCTCCAGGTTACGAGCAACCGCGATCACCTGGAATTCACCGGGCTCGGCCTCCGGCGTGGGCGAGCGCGGCGCCTCGGCAGCGAGCGCGCTCGCCGCGCAGAGCACGGCGGCAGTGGGGAGCAGGGCGGTAGGGCGCATGAGAGGCTCCGTTCGGGCGTGACCTGCAGGATCTGGGTAAGCCGCAGAGCGCCGACCCGGTTCCCGGAGGGTGTGCCGCTGGGCAGAAAGAAGCGGATCAGACAGAGGCGGCGGGCTACGACTCGAGGAGAAGACCAGGTGGTCCTGTTCCGCTCGCTGACCAGAGGCGGGCGCGAGACGCCGCTTTGCGCAATCTGTCCCGCGACGGATCATCGCATCCCCGGATCCGGATCGGTGTGCTGCCCGACCTGTCGGCACGCGCCCGCTGGGCGAGCCCAACGCATGCTGGCGGCCGGCGCGGCGCCGCGGGAGGCTCCGTGCCGCGCGGCGGGGCGGCACCTAGCCCGGAGGCGGGCGCTTCTGTAGATCCCGCACGAACTCCTGCGCATAAAGCGGGAGCTCGTCGTAACGACGCACGCAGATCGTCAGCTTGCGCAGGGCCCAGTCGTCGGTGAGATCCACGCGGTGCAGCGACAGGGTCTTGCCGATGCGCGCCACGGTCGTTTCCGGAACGATGCCCACGCCCACGTTGCACTCGACCAGCCTGCAAACGGCATCGAAGCTGCGCAGCTGTACGCGCAGTTTCAGCCGACGTCCCATGCGCTCGGCCTTCTCGGACAGAAAGCGCTGCAGCGAGCTTGCGCGGTCGAGACCGACGAAGTCGTAGTCGAGCACATCGGCAAAGGCGATCTGCTCCACGGCGGCGAGGGGGTGGGCGGTCGCGGTCACCAGCACGAACCGATCCTCACGAAAAGGAAAGACTTCCAGACCGGTTACGTCCTCGGCGCCGGAGACGATGCCCACGTCGGCCCGGCCGTCGAAGATGGCCGCGACGATCTCGTCGCTGAGACGCTCCTCGAGGTCGATGTTCACCTGAGGGTGCGCAGCGAGGAAATTGCTCAGCGGCACGGGCAGGAATTCCATCAGCGCATTGGTATTGGTATGCAGTCGAATATGTCCCTTGAGCCCCCCCGCATACACGCTCAGCTCGCCGCGCATGCGCTCGGCTTGTTGCAGGAGCAGGCGCGCGTGATGCACGAGCGTGCGCCCGGCAGGCGTCGGCTGCACCCCTTGCCGCTCACGGTTGAGTAGCGCGGTGCCGAGCTCGGTTTCCATGTTACGGATGCGCGTGCTTGCCGCAGCCACGGCCAAGTGCATGCGCTCGGCGCCGGCGGTGATGCTGCCCGCCTCCACCACGTTGAGAAACAGCTTCAGGTCGGTCAGGTCGAAACGCACTGCATGCCTCCGGATCGGATCGGCAAACCTACGCGAAAAGCCGTCTGTGGTCGAGTCAGGGGCTAGCCGAAGCGGCGCACGAACGCCTCGGTGACGATGGCATCCATGGGCAGGTCATGCGCCTGCGGGTAGATGCTCGCGAGCTCCGCCTCGGCGAAGCCCACACCGATGCAGAAGGGGCGCCGTGCAGCGGCCGCAAGTGTGCGATCGTAGAAACCGCCGCCATAGCCCAGCCGGTAGCCGGCCTGGTCGAAGCCGAGCAGAGGAATGATCAGTGCGTCGGGCTCGAGCGGCGCGCGCCTGCACGGGATCGAGGCGCCGAAGGCGCCCGCGACCAGTTCCCCTCGCGGGTCCCAGCGCCAGAACTCGAGCGGGCCCGGCCTGTCGGCGACCCCTGGCCGCGCCACTTCGCCGCCCCCGGCGCCGTGCTCGCTCGCCAGGCCGCCCCCGTCGCCCCCACCGCGAGTCGGCCAATCCCCCACAATGCGGCGGCCGCGACGCAGCGTCA
>QGUO01000625.1 GCA_003242495.1 Pseudomonadota bacterium
GTCAGGAACCCGTCGCGCACGAAAATGGCCTCGGCAGCCCCGGCTGCGCTCGCCTGCTGGCGCGCGAGCACATTCGGCAGCAAGGCCACCGACTTGATGTCGCAACGGCCCCAGCGCAGATCCGGCACCACGATGGCCGATTCGCCCGGGACCGTGTCCGGATCGTCGATGGAGGTGGGCGCCAGCGGCGCGGCCGTCATGAACACCGTGGGCTCGACCGGCGGCACCGGAAAAGTGTGATCACGCCTCGCCGGCGCGCCGCGGGTGACCTGCAGGTACACGGCCAGATCCCCGCCGCCGTTGCGCTGGACGATCTGCTCGCACAACGCCCGCCAGGCGCTCGCGGCGTAGGGATTGGTCATGTCCAGCGCCTGCAGCGAGCGCTCGAGACGCTGCAGGTGCGGGTCGGGACGGAACAGCACGCCCGCGAACGCCGGAATGACCTCGTAGACCCCATCGGCGAACAGAAACCCGCGGTCCATGGGGGAGATCCGGGCATCCTCGGCCCGCATGAAGCTGCCGTTGAGATAGACCTCGGTCATGGTCTAGCCAGACTCCCGTCATCGGTAGGCGTGAGCGTGCGATACGCGTTGCGCATGCGCCATGCGCACCTGCCGCATCGGGGGCGTCGCCCGGTTTCCCGGGCGCCGCCGCATGTAGACGCATGTAGAATGGGCACGGTCGATGGGGCCAGTCGCCAGGGTCGATCCAAGTGGATCTCAGGGGGGTGTCCGGGCCCATGTCCGGCCGTTCGTGACAGCCGATCGTCGAACCCGACTGGACCGCATCTCACCGCGAGGCACGAACAAACGAGGAACCAAGAAATGGTAAGCGGATCCTGTCTGTGTGGTACGGTGACCTACGAGGTCCAAGGCCCGTTCACCTCCATGGTGAACTGCCACTGCTCCATGTGTCGCAAGCAGCACGGCGCCCCCTTCGCGACCTTCCTCCCGGCGCCGCTCGCCGGGTTCCGCTGGACGGGCGCCGAAGCGGCCCTGGTGACCTTCCAGTCCTCAACGCGCAGCGTCCGCAGCGGCTGCAAGACCTGCGGCGCGCCGGCGCCCATCGTGTTGCCGGAGCGGAACATGGCCCTGGTACCGGCCGGGCCGCTCGAAGGCGACCTGCCCCTGACACCGCAGATGCACATCTTCGTGGGCTCCAAGGCCCCGTGGTACGCCATCACCGATGGATTGCCGCAACACGAGGCTTTCCCCCCGGAGTTCGGCGTCCAGGGCGTGGAGCGACCCACGGTGGACGCACGCCCGGGCGTGACCTCGGGCAGCTGTCTGTGCGGCGAAGTCGCCTTCGAGGTCGAAGGTGACGCCCTGATCATGCAGAACTGCCATTGCACGCGCTGCCGGCGTGCGCGCGGCGCGGCACACGGCACCAACATCTTCTACCGTGCCGAGCAATTCCGCTGGCTGCGCGGGGCGGAGCTGGCCGTGGACTACAAGATTCCGGAGGCCAAGCACCACACGGTCACCTTCTGCCGCCGGTGCACCGGCGCCCTGCCGCGGGTCGACACGGTTCGCAACGTGGCCGTCGTGCCGGCCGGCTGCCTGGACACCGATCCGCCCCTGCGCCCGCAGCGGCACATCTTCACCGCCCACAAGGCGGCCTGGTTCGCGATCACCGACGAGTTGCCGCAGCTTCCCGAGGCCCCGCCTCCCCTGTTCCCGCGCACCTGAGGCACGAGCCGGGGTCGGTACTCCGCCCCCGGTCAGCACCCCCGTGCGCCACGCGCCGGGTGCGGTCGTCGCGCACCGTGATTGAGTGGCCCCCGCGAACCCGCCGCGCGGCGCCATGGCGTCAGCGCTGCTC
>QGUO01000205.1 GCA_003242495.1 Pseudomonadota bacterium
TTCCGCGGGCGAGCCGCCCACCAGGCGCACCACGCTGAGCGCCTGACGGCGCTCGGGGTTGTGTTGCTCGAGGCGGCGGATCCAGTGCGCGGGCAGGCCGAGCCTGCTGGCCGCCGCGAGCGGCAGCGCCGCGAACTCGACCTCGAGCGAGCGCAGCGCGCGGCCGTCGCGCACCACCTCGATCATCTCGGTGACCAGGTCCGCCGGAATGCCGCGGTTCTCCTGGCGCGTCTCGCGGCCGGCATCGTAGGCGAAGCTCGACCAGGTCGCGACCACCTCGCCCTGCTCGTTGGCGAGCACGCCGTCGTAGTTCTGCGGCCCGTTCACCAGGGTGACCGTCTCGAGGTTGGCCTCGCGAAAGCGCAGCGTCCGCGACAGCGGGAAGCTCACCCCTTCGACCGCCGACACCACCGCCGAGCGCGATTGCACGGTGCTGTCGCGGCTCAGGCCGACGGCCCACACCTGCTCGCCCGGCTGCAGCTCCGCGGCGCGGAACACCGCCGACTTCGCCGGCGTGGTGCCGATGAGCGCCGGGTCGTAGGACACCATGGCCAGATTGTGCAGCGGATGGATGTACTCGACCTTGCCGGGGATCTCGACCGTGCCGGCGAACGTCAGCCGCACGTCGCCGACCGGTGCCGGCACCGTGTTGCGATCGACGATCACCAGGCCGCGTTCGGCATCGGCGATCACCCCGGTCCCGTAGTAGTTGCGATCGGTGATCCCCGAGACCGAATACGGCATGTCGAAGTTCACCAGCACCAGCGAGGGGATGAGGCGGTTCACCACCGGATCGCTGCTCTGGGCGTAGGTCGTGCTCGCCGGCTGCGGCAGGCTCGGCTCGCCGGGGCCGTTCCATGCGATGCAGGGCCAGGCGCCCTGAGTATCGTCGCGCACGCACGCGCGCGCCGGGAACCAGCGCCGGTCCATGCGGATCACGCGCAGTTGCACGGTGCGCGGATCCTCCACCGTGAAGAAACGCACCGGCTGACGCTCGCCGTCGCCGAGGGTGCGCACCACGCGCTCGAACTCATCCAGCGTGGCGGTCGGCGTGCCGGCGATCTCAGTGATCACCGCGCCGCGCGGCACCCCGGCCGCACCGAACACATAGCCAGGATTGGCCACGTAGATCCCGCGGATGGGCACGTTGATGTGCCGCGCCTGCTGCCACGAAAGGTTGTGGACCACGGCGTCGCCGAACTCCAGATAACGGTCCGGCGTGATGGCGTGCAGATCCTCCACCGGCAGCGTGCGCTCGAGCACCTCGCCGCCGCGCTCGAGGGTCAGGTGCACGGTGCGGCCGACCAGGTCGTCGAGCACCTCCGCGAGACGCGCGAAGCCGGCGATCGGCTCGCCATTGACCTCGACCAGGATGTCGCCGGGCTCGAGCTGTCCATCGGCGGGCGAGCCGGGCTGCACTTCCGAGACCACCAGCATGCCGGTGAGCTTCGGGAACTGGCGGCGCACCTCGGCCTCGGTCTGCTCGCGCAGCCCGAGGCGGCGCAGCTCGTCGAAATGCGTGTATTCGAACACCGTCTGCAGCGTGCCGCGCTCGATGGGCTCGCCCTGCTGGATCTTCCGCAGCGCACGCGTGACGCGATCGAGCGGCAGGTAGAAGCTCGAAGCGGCCTGGGTGCTGCCGCCGGCATTGAGCGCCAGCACGCGTCCTTCGATGTCGATGACCGGCGAGCCCGAGGAGCCGCCCGAGGTGCTCGAGGCGGCCTGGTAGTAGAAGGTGTTGAAGTCGTTGTACTTGCCGAGCCCGTAGCTCGGCGCGGCGCGATCCAGGCGCGCAAGCGTGCCGGCCAGGATGGAGAGCTGTTCGCCGGCGTCATTGCCGATCACGCGGATCTCGCGTCCGACCTGAGCCCCCTCGGGATACAGCTTGAGCTCGGTCGGCTTGATGAACCGCAGCTTCGCCGGGTCGTAGCGATAGAACCCGAAGTCGTGCACCGGATCGCGATACACCGGATACAGCGCCACTTCCTCGCGGTTCAGAAACACCGCCTGTGCGGTCACCGGTCCCGGCGTCACCACGTGGCGGTTGGTCAGGATGAGCCCGCGCTTGGCGTCGACCACGAACCCGGTGGCCTGACTGGAGGTGTTCCACTCGGTATCGAAGGCGCGCGCGAGATCGACCTGGATGGTCACCACCCCGGAGGCGACGCGCTCGAGCGTGCGCGTCCAACGCGAGTCTTCCGCATCCGGCACTGCCACGGGCGGCTGCCCGACCTCCTCCGCGGCGCCGAGGGGCAGGCTCAGGAACAACAGGCAGAGCAAGGCGACTGATCTATGCATCGGTGGATTCTTCGCCACGGAGGCCGATTCGTTGGACAGCAAGGGACAAGATCGGGCTGCAAGGGGTAACAGGAGGGAACAGACAACGCAACTGCCATTCCGATCCCTGCATCGTCCCTGCGGCGGACCCTCATCAATGAAACGTGCTGCATGGCGGGCGCCGCCCGGCTGAGCTGGGCGCAACCGGGAGGCCGTCAGCCGGGTGACACGGCGTCACGACGGGAACACTCGGTGTGAGTCGGGGGATCGCCTAGGGGGTGAGGAGCAGCAGGCCCCAGACAATGACAAGATTTGCCAAGGCGAGCATGACCGCGGCGGACCCCACGTCCTTGGCGAGGCCCGAGAGCTCGTGGCGCTCCAGGCCGATGCGGTCCACCACGGTCTCGATGCCCGTGTTCAGCAACTCCACGATGAGCACCAGCAGCACGGAACTCACCAGCAGGGCCTTCTCGAGTGGGCCCTTGCCCAGCCACACCGCCAGCGGCAACAGGATGATGGCCAGGGCCACTTCCTGCCGGAAGGCCGCCTCGGTCTGAAACGCCCCCCTCAAGCCCTTCCACGAATTGATCACGGCCAGGAACAGGCGCCGCGTGCCCGTCAGCTTGGGTCGATCCAGCATGCATGAGCCCCTTCGGGAGCACGCACCCGCGGCGAACGCCCGCCACGCGTTGTGCGGCGGCCCGCAGACGGACCGCCCGGCCTTAGTGTTCGCCCGGCACGTACGCCAGGTCCAATTGTTTGGCCGCCCGGACATCGTCGAGGCGACGGACCGGCAGAGTATACGGGGCGCCCTTGACCTTTGCTGCATCCTGCTCGGCCTCGCGCTGGATGGCGACCAGCGCGTCCACGAACGCGTCCAGCGTCTCCTTGGTCTCCGTCTCGGTCGGCTCGATCAGCAGGCATTCCGGCACCAGCAACGGGAAATAGGTGGTCGGCGCATGAAAGCCGAAATCGAGCAGCCGCTTGGCGAAATCCATGGCGGTGACGTCCTGCTCGCGAGCCTGGCGCTTGAGCGTGATGATGAATTCATGGCTCGCGCGCCGCTCCGGGTAGGCCGGTTCGAAGCCGGCCTGCACCAGCCGCGCGAGCAGATAGTTCGCATTGAGCGTCGCGTACTCGGCCACACGCTGCATGCCCGCGCGGCCCAGCATGCGCATGTACACGTAGGCGCGCAGCAGCACGCCGGCATTGCCCATGAAGGCCGACAGCCGCCCGATGGTCTGAGGCAGGTCACGCTCATCGAGCCAGCGATAACGGTCACCCTCCTTGCCCACCAGCGGCACCGGCATGAAGGGCAGCAGCCGCTCGCCGACGCCCACCGCCCCCGAGCCCGGCCCGCCACCGCCATGCGGCGTCGAGAAGGTCTTGTGCAGGTTCATGTGAATGACGTCGAATCCCATGTCGCCCGGCCGCACCTTGCCGAGGATGGCGTTGAGGTTCGCTCCGTCGTAATAGAGCAGCCCGCCCGCGGCGTGCACCAGCCCCGCGACCTCACGGATGCGACGTTCGAACACACCCAGCGTCGACGGATTGGTCAACATGATGCCCGCCGTCCTCGGTCCCACCATGCGGGCGAGCGCCTCGAGATCGATATCGCCGTTCGGCAGGGACTCGACCTCCACGACGGTGCAGCCACACATGGTCGCCGTGGCGGGGTTGGTGCCATGCGCGGCGTCGGGCACGATGATCTCGGTCCGCTCATGATCGCCGCGCGCCTGGTGATAGGCGCGGATCATGGCGACGCCGGCGAACTCACCCTGCGCACCGGCCATGGGTGTGAGCGACACGCCGCGCATGCCGGTCACTTCCTTGAGCATTTCCTGCAGCTCGTACAGGCAGGCGAGAAAACCCTGGCTGAGCTCGGCCGGCGCGAGCGGATGGCGCGCCAGGAACTCCGGCAGCATGGCCAGCTGATTGCACGCCCGCGGGTTGTACTTCATCGTGCACGAGCCCAGCGGATAGAAATGCGTGTCGATCGAGAAATTGAGCTGCGACAGCCGCGTGTAATGACGCACGGCCTGCAGCTCCGAGACTTCCGGCAGCGCAGGCGGCCGCGTGCGCCGGAACTGTTGCGGCACGTCGGCGGATGGGGCACGCGACGGATGCTGAACGACCGCCGTGCGGCCGGGACGGGAGTGTTCGAAGATCAAGGGTTCGGACATTGGCTCACCTCGCCGAAGCGATCTGTCCGCGCCGCCCCCTGCCGGGCGGCCACGCCTGGACACGCAGCGCTGCGCGTTCGCAATTCATTCATTTTGCGGCGGACGACCCCGAACGGGCGTCGCGGGATGCCGCCGCGTCGGGCTGCGCATCCGCCATGATCGCGCGCAACGCCTGCGCATACGCCTGGATGTGTTCCGTGGTCTTGGTCTCGGTCGCGCACACGAGCACTGTGTCGCCGAGCTCCGGGTAATGTGCCGAGAGATCGTAGCCGCCGACGATGCCGCGCGCGGCGAGCGCCTGCAGCACCCCGGCCACCGGCCGATCGAGCCGCAGCACCGCTTCATGGAACCGCGGCCCGTCGAACACCAGCTCCACGCCGTCGATGGCCGTGAGCGCCTCGACCAGCTCGCGCGTGCGCGCCTGGCTGGCTGCGGCCACTCGCGCCAGCCCGGCTGCGCCGAGCAGCGCCATGTGGATGGTCGCCGCGGTCACCAGCAGCCCCTGGTTGGTGCAGATGTTGGACGTCGCCTTGCTGCGCCGGATGTGCTGCTCGCGCGCTTGCAGGGTGAGCGTGTACCCGGGCTTGCCTTGGAGATCCACGGTGCGGCCGACGAGGCGCCCGGGCATCTGGCGCACGTGCTCCCGGCGCGTGGTCATGAACCCGAAATACGGACCGCCCGAGGACAGCGGCACGCCCAGCGGCTGGCCGTCGCCGACCACGATGTCCACGCCTGCGCCCTGCGCGCCCCACTCGCCCGGCGGTTTCAGGATGGCCAGCGACAAGGGATTGACCACGGCGATGGCCATCGCGCCGTTCGCCCGTGCCCAGTCGGTCAGCGCATCGACGTCCTCGAGCAACCCGAAGAAATTCGGCTGCTGGATCACCACCGCGGTGATGTCCTCGCCGGCATATGCATCGAGCGCCGCCCGCTGCGTGGTCCCGGTGGCGGGGTCGTACGGCAGCACATCGAAGCTCAGGCGCTGCCCGGCGGTGAGGGTGTGCGCCACCTGCCGATAGGTCGGATGCAAGGTCGCCGGCACCAGTATCCGCGCCGAGCGCGATTTGCGATGCGCCCGCACCGCCATGAGGCAGGCTTCCGCAAGTGCCGAGGCGCCGTCGTACAGCGAGGCGTTCGACACCTCCATGCCCGTCAGGCTCGCCATCATCGACTGGTATTCATACAGCAGCTGCAGCGTGCCCTGGCTCGCCTCGGCCTGGTAGGGCGTGTACGCGCTGTAGAACTCCCCGCGGGTCACGATGGCCCACACCGCCGCGGGAATGTGGTGCTCGTACGCGCCTGCCCCGACGAAGGTGAGCGGCCGGCCATCGCGCGCGGCGCGACGCTCCATGAGCTGCGTGACCTCCATCTCGCTGAGCGCCTCGGGAAGGCCCGTGAGCGCGCGCGTGCGCAGCGCCGCCGGAATCTCGTCGAACAGCGCCTCGATGCTGGGCGCGCCGATGACGGCCAGCATCTCCTTGACGTCGTTTTCGGTATGAGGAATGAACGGCACGCCTTATCCCTCGCGCTTCACCACGTCCGCATAGGCGTCGGCATCGAGCAGCGCATCGAGCTCACCGGGATCGGCCGGCTTCACCTTGAACAACCAGCCGGCCCCGTAGGGATCCTGATTGACGAGCTCGGGCGTCGAGCCGAGCGCCTCGTTGACCGCGATCACCTCGCCGGTGACCGGGCTGTAGATGTCGGAGGCCGCCTTGACGGACTCGACGACGGCGGTCGCGGCGCCCTTGTCCACCGACCGTCCGACTTCCGGGACCTCCACGAACACCAGGTCGCCGAGCGCGGCCTGGGCATGATCGGAGATGCCCACGGTGACGCTGCCGTCCGCCTCGAGGCGCGCCCATTCGTGGGATTCAAGGTACTTGAGCTCGGCGGGAATGGAAGCCATGAAACGTTCCTCTGGTGTGAGCGGTTCGAGAAACCTGCTGAGATGCCCCGGGCTAGCCGACGAGGACCTGGCCGTGGCGAACGAAGGGATACTTCACGATGCGCGCAACGACCGGCCGGCCGCGCCGGGCCACCTCGACCCCCCCGGGGGCA
>QGUO01000206.1 GCA_003242495.1 Pseudomonadota bacterium
GCGAAATGATGTAGCTGTGCCGGCGGGTCTGTGTTAGGACGCCCTTGCGGGCGTCGACCAGGATCACCGCCGCATCGGCCGTCGAGGCGCCGGTGACCATGTTGCGCGTGTACTGCTCGTGCCCTGGGGTGTCGGCGACGATGAACTTGCGCCGGTCGGTGGAAAAGAACCGGTAGGCGACGTCGATGGTGATGCCCTGCTCGCGCTCGGCCGCGAGACCGTCGACCAGCAGCGCGAAATCGAGCTCGCCGCCCTGGGTGCCGACCTTCTTGGAGTCCGCCTCGAGCGCGGCGAGCTGGTCCTCGAAGATGAGCTTGGATTCGTACAGCAGCCGGCCGATGAGGGTCGACTTGCCGTCATCGACGCTGCCGCAGGTGATGAACCTCAGCAGGCTCTTGCGCTCGTGAACCTGCAGATACGTGTGGATGTCGGCGGCGATGAGTTCGGATTTATGGGCCATGGATATTCTGAAACTGAAAGGCTCTCGTGCTCGAAGCGGTCCGTGGTCGCCCGCGGCGGCGCCGCGGTCAATGCATCACAAAATCACTGCATCAGAAGTAGCCTTCCTGCTTCTTCTTTTCCATCGAAGCGCTGCTGTCGTGATCGATCACGCGGCCCTGCCGCTCGGAACTGGTCGTAAGCAGCATTTCCTGGATGATCTCGGGCAGCGTGCGCGCGCGGCTCTCGACGGCGCCGGTGAGCGGATAACAGCCGAGCGTGCGGAAACGCACCCAGCGCAGCTCCGGCTGCTCGCCCGGCTCGAGCCGCATGCGCTCGTCGTCCACCATGATGAGCGTGCCTTCGCGGCGCACCACCGGCCGCTGTGCCGAGAAGTACAGCGGCACGATGGGGATGTTCTCCAGGTGGATGTATTGCCAGATGTCGAGCTCGGTCCAGTTCGACAGCGGAAACACCCGCAGGCTCTCGCCCTTGTTCTTGCGCGCGTTGTACAGGCGCCAGAGCTCCGGGCGCTGGCGTTTCGGGTCCCAGCGATGCTGGGCCGAGCGGAACGAGAAGACCCGCTCCTTGGCCCGCGACTTCTCCTCGTCACGGCGTGCGCCGCCGAAGGCGGCATCGAACCCGTACTTGTCCAGCGCCTGCTTCAGGCCCTGGGTTTTCATGACGTCGGTGTGCACCGCCGAGCCGTGATCGAAGGGATTGATGCCCTGCGCCACGCCGTCCGGATTGACGTGCACCAGCAGCTCCATGCCGAGCTCGGCCACGGTGGCGTCGCGAAAAGCGATCATTTCCCGGAATTTCCAGGTCGTGTCGACGTGCAGCAAGGGAAAAGGCGGCTTGGCCGGATAAAACGCCTTGCGCGCCAGATGCAGCATGACCGAGCTGTCCTTGCCGATCGAGTAGAGCATTACGGGGCGTTCGCATTCGGCGACGACCTCGCGCATGATGTGGATGCTCTCGGCTTCGAGTCGCTGCAAATGGGTAAGTCGTGTCATGTTCCAGTATCAGAGAAGTGAGGCTTCGGTCCTCGACGGGGTATAACCCGGTAACCGCCCTGCAAGTTGCCCAAGGGAGCGATTGTGCTGCAAACGGGCGCGCGGGATATATCGCCTGTCGTTTGCCGCCGTGCACGGAACGTTATAAGGCGCGCCCTGCAACCGGTGAGAGCAAAATTCTCCCCCGATTCAGCGACCTATGATGTCATGCAAATGACACTTCTTTGCTTAGGCGTCCGGCGAACTTATTCATGATAGCGACGCTCTGAACCCTCGACCGGTGCCTCGTCGCCGGTAACAAAACAGCGCGGAACGCGTGACACGGGGAGCGTCTCCTGAATGCCCAGTCAGTCCTGCATCCGATGGGTCTGTGTGGCGCTGGCGGCCGCCGGCGCGCTCGGCGGCTGCGCCGTGGGGCCGGATTACCGCCCGCCGCGGACCGACACGGCGGACACCTGGCAGGCCGTGACGCGCTACGAGGCGCTCGCCACCGGCCCCGCCCAGCGGGAGGCCGATCCGCAATCCCTGGCTGACTGGTGGACGGCGCTCGAGGACCCCTTGCTCACGCAATTGATCGAGCAGGCCGTGACGGAGAACAAGACCGTGCAGGCCGCCATGGCGCGCGTGGTCGAGGCGCGCGCGCGACGCGGCGCCGCCGCGGCCCCGTTCTGGCCCACGATCGGCGCGTCCGTCTCGGCCAGCCGCACCGATTCCGAGGCGCGCCGCGGCGGTTCCGAGGCGGATCTGCCGCCCGGCGCAGGCCAGCGCGACGTGTCCGGCAGCAACGAGACGTACTCGGCCGGCCTCGACAGCAGCTGGGAGCTGGACCTGTTCGGCGCCCGGCGTCGTGCCTACCAGGCCTCCGCGGCGCAATTCGAGGCCACCCAGGCGGAGCTGCGCGATGTCCTGGTGACGCTGCTCGGCGATATCGCCCTGACCTACACCACGATCCGCACCACCCAGTCGCGGCTCGATTACGCGGAGCGCAATCTCGAGGCGCAGCGCGACCTCCTGGAGATCACGCGCTGGCGCGCCGAGGCCGGCCTCGCCACCGCGCTCGACGTCGAGCAGGCGCGCACCAGCTACGAGCAGACCCAGGCCCAGCTGCCGGCGCTGCAGTCCTCCCTGTACCAGTCCATGCACCGGCTTGCGGTGCTGACCGGCCAGCCGCCGGGGGCGCTGGCCGAATTGCTCGAGGAGCGCCGGCCGATCCCGGCGGCGCCCGCCGAGGTGGTGACGGGGGTGCCGGCCGACGTCATCCGGCGTCGCCCGGACATCCATCGAGCGGAGCGTCAGCTTGCGGCCCAGACGGCGCAGGTCGGTGTGGCCACGGCGGCGCTGTACCCCAGCCTGAGTTTGAGCGGCTTCATCGGGCTCACCGCGCCCAGCGCCGGCGACCTGTTCTCCGACGGGTTGAGCTCCGATCGGCTCGGCGCCACCCTGAGTCTGCCGGTGTTCCGCGGCGGCGCGCTGCGCCAGAACCTCGCCGCGCAGAACGCGTTGCTCGATCAGGCGCTGGCGAACTACGAGCAGACCGTGCTCACGGCGCTCGAGGAAGTCGAGAACGCGCTGACCGCCTGGGCGAACGAGCAGCGCCGCCAGGCGGCGCTGGTGGAGGCCGCGCAGAGCGCACGCGTGGCGCGCGAGCTGGCGCTGCTGCGCTATAACTCCGGCCTGGTGGATTTTCAGACCGTGCTCACCGCCGACCGCACACTGCTCTCGGTCGAGGACCAGCTCGCCTCCAGCCGCGGTGAGCTCACGGCCAATCTCATCCGCCTGTACAAGGCGCTCGGCGGCGGATGGTCGGTCTTTCCGCAATGACAACGATAACGACAACGAGGGCGACGGCCCGACACCCGGACTTCAGCATGGACAACGATTCGAACGTGACGGCGGCCGACGTGGCCCGCACCCTGGAAACCGGAGGGCAGACGCCGCGTCCGGGACGCGCCCGCCTGATGTGGATCGCGGGACTGGTCGTGGCGGCGCTGGCCGCCTGGTTCCTGTTCGCCCGCAACGGCGGGCCGCCGGTGCGCTACGTCACCCAGGAGGTGACGCGCGGCGCCATCATGGTGACCGTGACCGCCACCGGCACCTTGCAGCCCACCAACGAAGTCGATATCGGCAGCGAGCTCTCGGGCACGATCCGCTCGGTGAACGTGGACTTCAACGACACGGTGGAGGCCGGCCAGGTGCTGGCCGTGCTCGACACCAGCCGTCTGCTCGCGCAGGAGCTGCAGGCCAAGGGCTCGCTCGCTTCGGCCGAGGCCAACGTGCTGCAGACCGCGGCCAACCTGCGCGAGGCGCGTGCCAACCTGGCGCGGCTCGAAAAGGTCCGCGAGCTCAGCGACAACCGTCTGCCTTCTCAACAGGACATGGACGTGGCGCTCGCGGCCGTCGAGCGCGCCGAGGCCGCGGCACAGGCCGCGAAGGCCGCCGTCGCCCAGGCGCGCGCCAACCTGGAGGCCGTCCAGACGGATCTGCAGAAGGCCGAGATCCGCTCGCCCATCAACGGTGTGGTGCTGGTGCGCTCGGTGGAGCCGGGTGCCACGGTGGCGGCGTCGTTCCAGGCGCCCGTGCTGTTCACGCTGGCCGAGGACCTGAAAAAAATGCAGCTGCGCGTGGACGTGGACGAGGCGGACGTCGGCAAGGTGCGCGAGGGCCAGGACGCCACGTTCACGGTCGACGCCTATCCCGAGCGGCAGTTCTCGGCCAAGATCATCAGCGTGCGTTACGCGTCCTCCTCGCAGACCGCCGCCACAGGCGCGGCCAGCACGGGCGTGGTCACCTATGAGACCGTGCTCGAAGTGGACAACTCCGAGCTGCTGCTGCGACCCGGCATGACGGCGACGGCGCAGATCGTGGTCGAGCACGTCCCTGACGCCCTGCTGGTGCCGAACGCCGCTCTGCGCTTCACCCCGCCGGAGGCGCTGGCCATGCAGGAATCGGCCGGTGCCCGGCCGGGCGCGCAGCGCAACGGGCCGCTCTCCGCCCTCATGCCGTCGCCCCGCATGCGCTTCCGCGGCCCGGGCGGCGGCGGTCGCAACAATGTTCAGCGCGTCGCGCAGGTATGGGTCATGAAGGACGGGGCGCCGCAGCCCCTCATGTTCCGGCCGGGCGCGACCGACGGGCGGGCCACGCAGGTGCTCGAGGTGCTGGATGGCTCGCTCGAGCCCGGCACGGCCGTGATCGTGAACACGCAGGTCGGCCCGGTGTCATGAACGCGCGCAGCCGTCCGGACGTCCCCGTCATTCAGCTCGAGCGGGTGCGCAAGGTCTACGGCGAGGGAGAAGGCCGGGTCGAGGCGCTCAAAGGCATCGATCTGCGGCTCGACCCGGGCGAGTTCGTGGCCGTCATGGGGCCGAGCGGCTCGGGCAAGTCCACCTGCATGAACATTCTCGGCACCCTGGATACGCCCACCACGGGCGTCTACCGGTTCCTCGGCGTGCCCGTCGGCACCATGAGCGCCGATCAGCGCGCATTGCTCCGGCGCACCTATCTCGGTTTCGTGTTCCAGGGCTTCAACCTGCTGAGCCGCACGACCGCGCTCGAGAACGTCGAGCTGCCGCTCGTCTACCGCGGCGTACCCAAGGCCGAGCGCCGCGAGCGTGCGCGCCGGGCCTTGCGCGAGGTCGGACTCGAGGGGCGTGAGCGGCACGTGCCCAACCAGCTCTCCGGCGGCCAGCAGCAGCGCGTCGCCATCGCGCGTGCCATCGTCTCGCAGCCGCAGGTGCTGTTCGCGGACGAGCCGACGGGCAACCTCGATACGGCCACGAGCATCGAGATCATGAAGCTGCTCACGCGGTTGAACGAGGAGCGCGGCATCACCATCGCCATGGTGACGCACGAGCCCGACATCGCGGAGTGGACGCGCCGCATCGTGCGCTTTCGCGACGGCCGCATCGAGAGCGACGAGTCGAACGAGCCGGTCAGGCATACCGGCTAGCGCGCATCGTGCATGACGCCGGGGCCATGGCGCGCCGGCGCGGGAAACATTCGGAGAACCTGGAGTCCGCCCGTGTTGTGGAATGCCATCTTGCTCGCGTTGCGCGAGATTCGGCGCAATGTACTGCGCTCCTCGCTCACGGTGCTCGGCATCGTCATCGGCGTGGCGGCGGTCATCACCATGGTCACCATCGGCGATGGCGCCACTGCGCAGGTGAAAGCCGACATCGCCAAGCTCGGCAGCAACCTCCTGCAGGTGTTCCGTGGCCAGGGCTTCCGGGGCGGTGGCGGGGCGCGCTCGCAGGCGCCGGCGTTCACCATGGACGACGTGACGGCCATCGAGCTGGAGATTGCCGGCGTGGCTGCCGTGGCGCCGCAGACGAACACGGTCGCACAGGCCATCTACGGCAACAACAACTGGTCCACCCAGGTGATCGGCACGACCGACGCCTACCTGCAGGTGCGTGACTGGGCGCTCGCGGCCGGGCGCAGCTTCTCCAGCGCCGAGCAGGCCGGCGGCGCAGCCGTGTGCCTGATCGGCGCCACGGTCAGGCGTGAGCTGTTCGGCGACCAGGATCCCATCGGGGCCTCGATCCGCCTGCAGCGGCTGTCATGCCAGGTGATCGGCCATCTCACCTCCAAAGGCCAGTCGAACTTCGGCCAGGATCAGGACGACATCGTCGTGATGCCGCTGAGGACGCTGCAGCGGCGCATGACGGGCAACACCGACGTCAACAGCATCCTGGTCTCGGCCATGGACGGCGTGTCCACCGACAAGGTCAAGGCGGACCTCGAGGCGCTGCTGCGCGAACGCCGCCGCTTGCGTCCGGGCGCGGACAACGATTTCAACATCATGGACATGCAGGAAGTCGCCAGCACCATGACCAGCACCACCCGCGTGCTGACGGGGCTGCTCGGGGCCGTGGCGGCCGTGAGCCTGGTGGTCGGCGGCGTCGGCATCATGAACATCATGCTGGTCTCGGTCACCGAGCGCACCCGCGAAATCGGCACCCGCCTCGCGGTCGGCGCCATGCGGCGCGACGTGTTGCTGCAGTTCCTGATCGAGGCCATCACGCTGGCGTTGCTCGGCGGCATCATCGGCATCCTGCTCGGCCTCGGCG
>QGUO01000207.1 GCA_003242495.1 Pseudomonadota bacterium
GGCCGGCGCAGAGCGCGGCGAGGCTCGGGTGTGCCTGCGCCTCGAGGTGCCCGATGAGCAGGCGTCCGCGACCGAGCCCGCCAATGGCGACAGCGCCCGCTTCAGGCTGCGTTTTCTGTTGCAGTCGGCCAGTGACCCGAGCCTCATGGTGACCGCGGCCGACGTCTATCGCGGCAAACCCGAAACGCTTCGGCGCGTGGCGCGCGATCATCGCTCGGCGCAGGAGCAGCTCCTGTCGGGGCTGGCCACGGCCGCCCGGCTGTTTCCGCCCATCCAGGCCGGTTTGCGCCAGGCGACGCCGGAAGAAGTCCTGTTGACGCCGGTGACCGCGCACACGTTTTTGCAGGAGGCTGCACCGCTGTTGATGGAGGCGGGCTTCGGCGTGTTGCTGCCGGCGGAGCTGACGCGTGCCGGTCGCAGACGGCTGCGCATGCGCCTGCGCGTCGGTGAGGACGCCGCGCGCGCCGCCGCGCCGTCCACGGGGACGGCGGCGCTCGGTCTCGAGGACATGCTGGCGTTTCGTTGGGATGCCGAGCTGGCCGGCGAGGCGCTCACCCCCCAGGAGCTCGCCGAGCTGGCCCGGTTGAAGTCGCCGCTGGTGCGGCATCGCGGCCGCTGGGTGGTGGTCGAATCCGACGAAATCGCCGAGGCATTACGCCTGCTCGAGCAGGGCGGCGGCGCCATGGCGGCGCACGAGGCGGTGGCGCTGGCGCTCGGCGACAGCGAGCGCCTGGCCGCGACCTCGCTGCCCATCGAGGTGGACGCCACCGGTCATCTCGACTCGGTGCTCGAGCGTCTGCGCACGGCCCAGACCACCGTGGCCGAGCCGCCCGCCGGGTTCCGGGGCACCTTGCGCCCGTATCAGCAGCGCGGCCTGGGCTGGCTGTCGGCCATGGCCGACCTGCGCCTTGGCGCCTGTCTCGCCGACGACATGGGACTGGGCAAGACCATCCAGCTGATCGCGCTGTTGCTCGAGCGGCGCGAGCGGCTGGCGCCCGGCGAGGTCATGAAGCCGGCGCTGCTGGTCTGTCCGACGTCCGTCGTCGGCAACTGGGAGCGCGAGCTCGCGCGCTTTGCGCCCTCGCTGCCGGTGGTGCGCCACTATGGCGCCAACCGTCCGCGTGCCGGCGAGGCCTTCGAGTCGCTGCCCGACGGCGCCGTGGTGCTGACCACCTATGGCCTGCTGCGCCGCGATGTGCAGGCGCTCGCCACCGTGCCCTGGTCGGTGGCCGCGCTCGACGAGGCGCAGAACATCAAGAATCCGTCGTCGCGGACCGCGCACGCCGCGCGCGCGCTGGTGGCGGACTTTCGCGTGGCGCTCACCGGCACGCCCGTGGAGAACCGGCTGGCGGAGCTCTGGTCGATCTTCGAGTTCCTCAATCCGCGGCTGCTCGGACCGCTGGCGAAGTTCCGGCGCGAGTACGCGCTGCCCATCGAGCGCTACGGGCAGGTGGAAGTGGCCGAGCGTCTGCGGCGCATCGTGCGCCCGTTCATCCTGCGACGCCTGAAGAGCGATCGCAGCATCATCCGCGACCTCCCCGAGAAACAGGAGATGAAGGTCATCTGCTCGCTCACCCGCGAGCAGGCATCGCTGTACCAGGCGGCGCTGGACGAGACCCTGCGCAAGATCGAGGGCGCCGAGGGCATCGAGCGTCGCGGCCTGGTGCTGTCGTTGATCACCGCATTGAAACAGATCTGCAATCACCCGGCGCAATACCTCGGTGAGGCGGGGCCGTTGCCGGGGCGCTCGGGCAAGCTGCAGCGCTGCATGGAAATGCTCGAGGAAGTCGTGGCGGCGGGCGATCGGGCCCTGGTCTTCACGCAATACCGCGAGATGGGCGAGCGCCTGGTGGCGGAAATCGAGCGTGTGCTCGGCATCCGCGCGCCGTTCCTGCACGGCGGAGTCGCACGCGGCGCGCGCGACGAGATGGTGCGACGCTTCCAGCACGATGCCCGCGCGGCCCCGATCTTCGTGCTCTCGGTGAAAGCCGGCGGCACCGGTCTCAATCTGACGGCGGCCAACCACGTGTTTCATTTCGACCGCTGGTGGAATCCCGCGGTCGAGGACCAGGCGACCGATCGGGCGTTCCGCATCGGTCAAAGCCGGGCGGTCCAGGTGCACAAGCTGCTGTGCGCGGGCACGGTGGAAGAGAAGGTGGACCTGCTGCTCGAGCAGAAGCGCGAGCTCGCCGCCAGCATCGTGGGTGCGGGCGAACACTGGATCACCGAGCTCGACGATGTGCAGTTGCGCGAGTTGTTCTCGTTGTCGCCGGATGCGGTGATCGCCGCGGAGGGTGCGGACGGCGAGGGCGCCGACGCGGATGAGGTTGCAATCCCGCTACCGCGTGCGGCACATCGCGAGGAGGAACGCATATGAGCCGGGATTGGCGTCGCGCGGCGCCCCGGCGCCCGCCGCCCAAGGGCGGCATCAAGGTCAAGAAGCTCGGCTCCACGTGGTGGGGCCAGCGTTGGCTGGAGGCGCTCGAGCGCTTTTCGCGCGAGTATCTCAGCCGTCTCGGACGCGGGCGCTCCTATGCGCGCACCGGGCGGGTGCATGGTCTGAAGGTCTCGCCCGGCGAGGTCAGGGCCCAAGTCACCGGCTCGGAGGACGAGCCCTACGAGGTGCGCATCGGCATCGACGTGTTCACGCCCGTGGAATGGGATCTCGCCATCGCGGCCATGGCGACCCAGGCGCGTTTCGCCGCGGAGCTGCTGGCCGGGCGCATGCCCGAGGACATCGACGTGGTGTTCCGTTCGAGCGGCCGCAGTCTGTTCCCGCGCAAGACCCGCGACCTCGAAACCGACTGTTCGTGTCCCGACTGGGCGAACCCCTGCAAACATGTGGCCGCCGTGCACTATGTGCTCGGCGAGGCCTTCGACAAGGATCCCTTCCTGCTGTTCGAGCTGCGCGGCCGGAGCAAGGATCAGGTGCTCGAGGCCCTGAGCCGGTTGCGCTCCGGCCCGCTCGACGTCGAGCCGGCCGAGCCGGCGGCGCAGGACGAGATCGCATCGGTCGAGGTGCGTGCGGAAGACCTCGACCGCTATGAGCAGCCGCCCGCGCCATTGCCGGCGCTGCGCTTCAGCTTCGATCCGCCGCAGCCGCCCGCGGCCATCCTGCGTGCCGCGGGGCAGCCGGCGGCCTGGTCGGTGGACGTTCCGCCGCACGAGTATTTCGGGGAGCTGTACGGCCGCGCGGCCGAGCTCGCGCGCCGGCTGGCGGACGAGGACGAGACCAGGGACGAGTCGTAGCGATGGGATCGCAGCGGTGCGGGTATGGCCGGGGCTTGCGATCGACAGGCACCGGCCTGCGCGTCCGGACGCGCGTGGCGTGATCTCATCCATTAGCCGGCGCGGCACGAGCGCACCGCGGCCGAGACCGCTAAATCACGCCACGGCGTATCTGGTCGAGCTCGATGGACTCGAACAGCGCCCGGAAATTGCCTTCGCCGAAGCCCTCGTTGCCCTTGCGTTGAATGATCTCGAAAAAGATGGGGCCGATGACATTGCGGGTGAAGATCTGCAGCAGGATGCCCTGCTCGGCGCTGCCATCGATCAGGATGCGTCGCTCGCGCAGCGCGTCGAGGGACTCGCGGTGGCCGGTCACGCGTGCATCGACGCCTTCGTAGTACGTGTCGGGCGTGTCCTGGAAGGACACACCCTGCGCGCGCAGCAGGTCGACGGTGCGATAGATGTCGTCAGTGGCCAGCGCGATGTGCTGGATGCCTTCGCCACGATACTCGCGCAGGTATTCCTCGATCTGGCTCTTGTCGTCCTGCGACTCGTTGATGGGGATGCGGATCTTGCCGCATGGCGAGGTCATGGCGCGTGAGAACAGGCCGGTGTGCTGGCCCTCGATGTCGAAGTAACGGATCTCGCGGAAGTTGAACAGCTTCTCGTAGAACCCCGCCCACACGTCCATGCGACCGCGATGCACATTGTGCGTCAGATGGTCGATGACGGTGAGGCCGGTCTCGTGGCGCGGCACGTCACTCGCGACCGGCACGAAATCCACATCGTAGATGGTGCGCTCGCCGTAGCGGTCGACCAGATAGATGAGGCTGCCGCCGATGCCTTCGATGCAGGGGATGTTCAATTCCATGGGACCGGCGGTCATCGGTCCGGGCTTGGCCCCGCGCTCGAGCGCGCGCCGGGAGGCCGACGCGGCGTCCCTTACCCGGAAGCCCATGGCGCAGGCCGAGGGGCCGTGCTCGCGCGCGAACTGCTGGGCGTAGCTGTCCGGTTCGGCATTGATGATGAAATTGATGTCGCCCTGGCGGTGCAGGGTGACGTTCTTGTGCCGGTGACGGGCGACGGCGGGAAAGCCCATCTTCTCGAACAGGATGCGCAGCTGCTCGGGCTGCGGTGCGGTGTACTCGACGAACTCGAAGCCGTCGGTGCCCATGGGATTGGTGCGCGCATTCATCGTCGCTGTGCTCCGGGACTGAGCGTCGACGACGCGGCAACGCGTCCAGTGAGACCGGGCGCGCGCCCGCGCCGCCGAGGCGGGCATGTCAGGTGCCTTTCTCGGGTCATCGCCCACGCGTCGTGGGCATCGACAGAGTAAGCCATCGAGTGGATGATGTCCGGCAACCGGCGTGCCAAAATGCGCCAGATAAGGCTTCAGTCAGCAATGAGAGTGCTCACTCATGAGAAATACATCGTCTGCCGAGCCCTACCTGCTCGATGAAGCCGATGTACGCATCCTTGCGGCGCTGCAGGAAGACGCCTCGCTCGATAACCAGGAGCTCGCCCGGCGCGTGCACTTGTCGCCGGCGCCGTGCCTGCGACGAGTGCGGCGCCTGCGCGAGGACGGGGTGATCCGCCAGACCGTGGCATTGCTGGATCCGGCGCGCCTCGGGCTGTTCGTCGAGGCGTACGCGTTCGTCGCACTGGAAAGCCATCGCGCCGTCAGCGGCCAACAGTTCGAGCGCCTCTTGCGGCGACGACCGGAAGTGGTGGAGTGCGTGCGCCTCAGTGGTGCATACGACTACCTGCTCAAGGTCGTGGTCACCTCCATGCAGGCGTACTCGGCGTTTCTCGACGAGCATGTGCTGCCCAACCCGGCGATCCGTTCCGTCAGCTCGAGCTTCGGCCTCGGAACGCTCAAGCGCACGACGGCGTTGCCGCTGCCGGCGCCGCGGCGCACGCGCCATGCGCGACGCAAGTGAGTCGGGCCGCGATGACAGGGCCGTGATGACGCTCCTGGTGTCGAGGCCTGGGGGGCGTGATCACGCCACGGCGGGTGGTCACGCTGCCCAGGCGCCGCGTCGCCGCTGGCGCAGCGGCGAATGCATGGCGTAGCATCGTGGCGGGGTTTTCGAGAGTCGGGGGCGATGGGAAACACCCCCGACGAGCGACCCGGCCCGGGCGACACGGCCCAGCTCGTCTTCATTTTCTACCCGGGCTCGTTGGCGACCCGCGTCACCGCGCTCATCGGCGTGGTGATGGCCTATATGCATCGCGACGCGGCGCCAGAGTGGCTGCGCAGTCATTATCGATTCCAGATTCGCACGTTCTGGCTGGCGCTGCTCTACATGGGCGTCGGTGTGCTGCTCACTCTGATGCTGATCGGCTTTCTGGTCATGCTGGCGGTGGCTGTGTGGCTCGTCGTGCGCTGCGTGAAGGGCCTCAAGTACCTCGATCGTCGCGAAGCGTATCCCCAACCCGACACATGGCTGTTCTGAGCGTCGCGCCATGACCGATTGCTGGATCGTCGATCTCGGCCACTACCTGACCCCGAACGGCGCCATTGCGCCCATCGACGGACGGGCCAGGCAGCTTGCGGAGTACTGGACGAGCATCGTGGTGCATGCCACCGCGAATTTCGCGCACCCGCCGCCGTTGCCGTGCCGTCGGCGCCCCGGGCGCGAGGCGTGCGGCGGCCACTTGGACATTCACATCGAGGCCGACAGCGACGCCATCCACTGGTCGTGTCCCGCCTGCCGCGAGCGCGGACTCATCCGCGGCTGGCAGGGCACGCTGTGGGACGGCTTCAACGATCCTCCGCTGTCGTCCTGAGCGCCGGCCTCAACGGCGTGCGACGGCGCGCTCCTCGAGCTCCATCCAACGCTCGAGCATGGCGCCGAGCGCCTGCTCGATCTCGGCGGCGCGCACCGCGTCGGCGCGCATCTGCTCGGCGCCTTGCTTGTAGTAGTCGGCACTGCTCATGCGGGCATGCAGCTCGGCTTGTTCGCGTTCGAGCGCCTCGATCTGCGCGGGCAGGCGCTCCAGCTCGCGCGTCTCGTTGTAACTGAGCTTGACTCGCTGCGGCGGACGGGGCTGGGCGGCAGCCGGGCCCGGTGAGCGCGCCACGGGGCGTGACGGCTTGGCCGCGGGCGTCTGCGGGGCAGGGCGCTGCGCCAGCCAGTCGCTGTAGCCGCCCACGTACTCACGCCATACGCCGTCGCCTTCGGCGACCAGGGTCTGGGTGACGACGTTGTCCAGGAATGTGCGGTCGTGACTGACCAGCAGCAGCGTACCGGCGTAGGTCTGCAAGGTCGCCT
>QGUO01000719.1 GCA_003242495.1 Pseudomonadota bacterium
CGGGCCAATCGTTGCCCAAGTGTTCTCTCCTCCCGATATATCGCCAAGCCTAAACCAACCAAGTTCATAAACCCTTTTACCGGCAGGCCAATCTGTCGTGGCAAAAATTCTGGCAGAGAAGTTGTCCTCCAAAGGCCCGTTATCCCCGCCGCGATCAGGGCGGGTGCCGAAAAGAACATCGATTCGGCGCAGATGAACAGGGCGAACCAGTTCGATCACAAAAGCATCAATGGGAAAATAGTAGCGTGTACCACTCAAATAGAAGGAATCCGTCGCCGCAGTCTTTGACCACCAACCGGCCTGTGTCTTGATATTTCCGTCTACCCAATACTCCGCTCGCCCATCGGTCGTTCCGTTATTGTAAAACCACGAAGTATCCCCTCCAATAGGATTCGCGTTTTGAGAGGGAACCTCCCATGCGTTAAAATTAACCCAATATACCCTAGCAGGCACAGGAACCGCAGTTGTATTACGCCGAACCCCGGTCGCATGAACAACGGTATAAATACCTTCATCCGAAATAGATTGCTCCAAGCCCTCTACAAGTTCCAGATCATAGTCAGGCACGTCCTTTTGAACATAGTACTTGCCAATAAACGTACCTTCGCCGTCAACATAAATGAGGTAGTTAGGTTGTAGCATCTCCTTAAACTTCGATAGAGCATCAAAGTATGTCATCTTGTCCTTGACAGAGAACGCCGTGTAGGGGATAGTGATTCGCGGCTGGCTCATGTCAAGGACAATCTTGAAATGTTCGCTACGATGCGTAACAACAAGACTCTTACTATTAATCGAATAGTCAGCCTCAACCTGCCAATTCTCCTTATAGCCCGCGGCCTCTAATGCACGCTTGATAACATCCGCAATAGCATCCTCGACACGCCAGCTATCCAAATCGTACCAAGCGAAATGCACTCTAACCCTTGCAGGGTTATTGGAATCCTTCATCTTCTGCTCTTCGTTGAAGTAGACCACGCCTTGAACATAATCAATTTGGTAGTTCGACTCAGACACAACTTCCCATACCAGCTGACCGCTAACAGTTGTTTTTGCAACTTCAACAATTGGAGGAGGATGTTGGGCCCAGGGCTTATACTTAGGATCTCCGCTTGGATTCGTAATCGTCGGGTTATTCCTTTGCGCGTCAGGAACCTTGAAAACTCGGTATGTTTCCCCAGGCGCTACATAGATATCAGGTGTAGACTGCTCTGGCGGAACGTAAACCAATTCAAGCGTTTCAAAGAATTTGTTCGGCTCATAAACACGGTCGATAATATCCTGCATGAGATACTTCATGCGGTCGCGACAATCAACCCGCACCATGACTTCCTCATGGCGCGTATCGGTAGAAACACGGTCAATGACCCCTCGGAACTGCTTGATCCATTGAATTTGACCCGTCTGTTCGTCTACGATTCCCTCTTCATACTGAACCTCGTTACCATAATAGAGTAAGGGAATATAGACACGAATCTTTGAGTTGATAAGATACTCGATGGTTATGCTAATCAGCAGAGGTGTAATTGCGGGATGTCCAGAATTGAGCGTGGCTTGAACCTGGATAAAGGGATCCGTCCTAGAAAACCGGTTATTAAAGTAGGGGTTCTGATTACTATAACGTGCAAGATAGACCCAAAACGGAAGACAGTTTGAGGTATCTGAAGTATTGCCGCTTCTTGCCCGAAGCTCTATTGAACTAGAAAAGACCCATCCATGTTGTGAAAATGTGCCTGGGGAATTCGTGTTTGGGGGAATCGAACAAGTTTTTGCAAATTTTTTTTAAATTCCAGACATATAAATTACAGTTGAG
>QGUO01000626.1 GCA_003242495.1 Pseudomonadota bacterium
CCGCACCGGTACGGGCGACATCCGGCTGGACGTGGGGCGCAACCTGGTGCTCGCGGACAACTCGTCGGTGATCTACACCGCCGGCGCGAAGACTGCGCCGCGCGCTGGATTCGACCTGACATCCTCGCGCGGTCTGCCGCTCGGCGAGTTCGCGACGCTCGGCGGTGACATCGTCATCGATGCGGGGGGCGATATCCGCGCGCCTGTCTTGCGGCAGTCGGCCTCGGCCTGGTTGTTCCGCTATGGCGAAACCGACTGGAACGGGTCGGCGACGAATTCGGCAGTGGCGCAACAGACGAGTTGGTCGGTCGTCTACAAGAACTTCGAGTCGGGCATCGGAACCCTTGGCGGCGGCGATGTCCAGGTACGCGCCGGCCGTGACATCGAGCATCTGTCCATCGCGCTGCCGACGACCGGCCACTTGACCACTCCGGTGGGTCAGTCGGCCCGGGCGGCAGACCTGGAAATCCGGGGCGGCGGCAACCTCGAGCTGGATGCTGGCCGGGACCTGCTCGGTGGCAGCTTCCTGCTGGGGCGGGGCCAGGCCGTGCTGACGGCAGGAAGGGACGTCGTGCCGAGCGACACCCTCGTGCCGCTGAGGAGCACTGCCGCCACGGCGAACACCACCACCCCGCGCACCCTGGGTGCAATGTTCGGCCTCATGGACGCGACCGTCGAGGTTGTTGCAGGCGGCCACGTCGAGATCGAAGGTCTCTACGATCCGATGCTGCAAGGGCAGGTCTGTGAAAACCTGTCGAGCGCTGCCTGTTTCGGCCCCTCGTTCCGTGGGTCGAGCTTCCACGGCTACTCCGCGCGAGCGGCCTTCGAGGGTACCGCGCTCGGCGGTCGTCTCACCTGGCGCAACGAGCCCTACTCCTCGCTGGACGTGACCCTCGGATCGGGCGCCTACGAAGTGAAGCTGAATCAGCCCCCGGTCAATAACCTGTACGAGCGGATCACGGATCTTTATCGCTGGGCGCCCGGCACCCTGAAGCTCACCTCCATGGCAGCGGACGTGGAGATGAGACCGGGCCTCACCAATCAGCTGGTGCTGGCGCCCTCCGAGGTTGGCACGTTCGAAGTGCTCGCCCGGGGTGATGTGCGCATCGGCTACAGCAGCGGCACGAACACGGGCTTGCTCATGGTGGACATGGCGCCCGAGTATCGCCGCGGTGCGCTGCATCCCTTTGGCGTGCTGGTCAATCGGCAGAATGCGAATACCAGCACGCATTACGCCGACACACAGCACATTCACTCGGCCGCAAACAATTTCAGCCGGGGCTTCGAGCTTTACCGCGCGAACGACCCCGATCCAGTGCGCATCTATGCGCTCGAGGGCTCGGTGTGCCAGGCCAATTTGTCCGAGGTGTGTACGGCTGGCATCGGCGAGCAGTTCCTCATCCAGGTCCCCAAGGCATTGGATCTGTATGCGGGTATGCGGGTGTCGAACGGGTCGATCCGCGCTCAGCACAACGACGCCGCGAACGTGACCCGCATCGTCAGCGCCGGCGACATCAATGATGTGTTCCTGTCGGTGGCCGGCGGGGGCGCGGTCATCATGGAGGCGGGCCGACACATCTCGTTCAATACGGGTGGCGGCGTGGGGGCAGTCGGCGATACGCCCGACGGGGCCGGCGGCACCCACCTGGCGCTTCCCCGTGACCGCGCCGCGAGTCTTCATCTGCTCGCGGGCGCGAGCGAAGGCGTGGATTACGAGGGCTTCGCTCAGGTCTACCTGGACCCGGACAACGCCGCGGGCGTGGTGCGCACCTATCGTCCGGAACTTGCGGCGTTCATGGCGGAGC
>QGUO01000627.1 GCA_003242495.1 Pseudomonadota bacterium
CATCATTCGTCGCAAGATCGAGCGCGAGCTGCAAATCGACCGTCTCGAGGTCATCGCCACCGCGGCCAATGGCCGGCAAGCCGTCGAAGCGTTCCGCAAGGAGCCGGCCGACGTGGTGACCATGGACATCACCATGCCCGAGATGGACGGTATCGAATGTGTCGAGAACCTGGTGAAGATCAAGCCCGACGTGCTGATCCTGGTCATCTCGGCGCTGTCCGACAAGGCGACCGCGATCGAGGCGTTGAAAAAGGGCGCTAACGGCTTTCTGTGCAAACCGTTCACAGACCGCCAGCTGACGGAAGCGCTGGAGGAACTGTTGAGGGGTGCGGACAATGATGACTAAAGTGGAATTGGAGACTTTCGTGGAGGGAACCACGCATTACTTCGCCACTGCGGCCAATCAGCCGGCCTCGGTGGGCTCGCCCTACATCGTGCAGGACGGCAAACCCACGGTGCAGGAGTTCACCGGCATGATCAGCATCGCCGGCAAGCGTCGCGGCATCGTCTACTTCACCGCCTCGCGCCCCATGCTCACGGTCATGCTGATGCGCATGGGTGAGACCGAGCTCACCCAGGAGAACATGTGCGACCTGGTGGGCGAAGTCGCCAACACCATCTCCGGCAATGCCCGGCGCGATTTCGGCAAGGATTTCATGATCTCCGTGCCGACCGTGGTGGCCGGCGAGCCCGAGAAGGTCGTCACGCCCGACAACATCCGCTCGTTCGTCATTCCGATCAACTGGCGCAGCCATTCGGCGCAGCTGGTCGTGTGTCTCGAGTGAGACCGAGAGTGCGGTGCACGGTCCGGGTCATGGTCCCGCTTCCAGCGCGGCAGGCCCCGGGCGACCTGCGCCGCCCATCGTCGATGTCGTCATCCTGACGCGCGATGCGGGGCTGCTCGGCACGCTGCGCGCCGCGACCGGCCCGATGCATGCCGTGTGGCCCGCAGAGTCCGCCGAGGCGGCCGTCGACCTGCTCGTCGGCGGCCGCTGCGGCATTCTGGTCGTCGACCTCGAGTTGCTGTCCGCCGACGCGGCCGGCCTGTTGACACGCCTCGGCGCGCAATTCCCGGAGCTGGTGACGATCGCCGCCGGGCGTCGGCGCAGGGATGCCGGCGTGCGCGGCCTGGTCGCCGACGGGCGCCTCTACCGCTTCCTACACAAGCCCGTGTCCCCGGTGCGCGCGAGCGATTGCCTCGCCGCCGCCACGCACCGGTACGGCGAGCTGCGCAACCTCGAGCCGCTGGCGCTTGCGACCACGCCTCGGGTGGCGCCTCCGCGCCGCAGCCGGAGCCGATACGCGGCGCTCGGCGCGCTCCTGGCCGGGATCGGCGCTGCCTTCGCGCTCTGGTTCGGCCTGCGGTAGCAGCGGCCGCCAGGCCGGCGCCAGGGCCGGCTACGCCTGCTGTGCTTCGTAGCGCCGCCCCAGCCACCAACCGACCAGGCCCCAGCAGGCGGCGGCAACCGCGCCGATCAGCGCCACGCCGCCGCCCCCGATGCCGGCCGCGGTCAATGCGCTGTTCGCCTGCGCAGCCAGCAGGTCGGCGCCACGGTAGACCGGCACGTCGACCGTGCTCTTGGCCTTGTACTTGGTCTCGCGGTCGAGCGGGCTCCAGAGCATTTCCCGCCCCGGTCGGGCGAAGGCGTATTCCGTGGCGCGCCGCAGGATCATCACCACCGCCAGCACCGCAAAGGTTCCCGAAGCCGCCAGGGCCACGAATCCTAAGATCATGATGAGGGGCACCAGGGTGAGCAACACCGTGACGCCGAAGCGCGTGGCGATGCGCCCGGTAAGAAAGAT
>QGUO01000208.1 GCA_003242495.1 Pseudomonadota bacterium
GAACCGGCCCGCGAGCTCGCCGGCTTTTTCCGCGAGTTCTGCGCCCAGGCGGGCGGACGCGCGCTGATCGCCGCCGAGTCGGCCGGCCGGCGCGAGATGCTGCTCGACATCCTGCGGCGCCAGCACGTGACGCCGACGCCGGTCGAGCGCTGGTCGGACTTCATGGCCGGCGACAGCCCCATCGCCATCACCGTCTCACCGATCGTCACCGGCCTGCTGCTCGAGACCCCGCGCATCGCGCTCATCGCCGAGGAACAGCTGTTCGGCGAGCGCGTGCGCCAGGAGCGCCGCCGGCGTCGCCCGGAACGCGATCCGGAAAAGATCATCCGCGATCTGACCGACCTGAACCCGGGCTCGCCGGTGGTGCACGAGGAATACGGGGTGGGCCGCTTCCTGGGCCTGGAAACCCTCGAAGTCGGCGGTCTGACCAGCGAGTTCCTGCTGCTCGAGTACGCCGATGGCGACAAGCTCTACGTGCCGGTGCAGGCGCTCGATCGCGTCAGCCGCTACACCGGCTCGCCGGCGGAGATGGCGCCGCTGCACAAGCTCGGCACCGATGCCTGGCAGAAGGCCAAGAAAAAAGCCGCGCAACGCGCCCAGGACACGGCCGCCGAGCTGCTCGATATCTATTCGCGGCGCGCTGCGCGCGCCGGCGAGCGCCTGAGCATCGAGGACGCCGAGCTGCGCGCCTTCGAGTCCGCGTTCCGCTTCGAGGAGACGCCCGACCAGGCGCAAGCCATCGAACAGGTGATCGAGGACCTGCGCAGCGGCCGTCCCATGGACCGGGTGGTGTGCGGCGACGTGGGCTTCGGCAAGACCGAGGTGGCGCTGCGTGCCGCATTCGTGGCCGTGCAGGCCGGCAAGCAGGTGGCCGTGCTCGTGCCCACCACGCTGCTTGCGCAACAGCACTATCAAACCTTCGCCGACCGCTTCGCCGACTGGCCGGTGCGCGTCGAGTCACTGTCACGGTTCCGCGGCCAGAAGGAGGTCGCACAGGTGCTGGCCGGGCTCGAGTCCGGACAAGTGGACATCGTGGTCGGCACGCACCGCCTGCTGCAGAGCTCGGTGAAATTCAACCGCCTGGGCCTGGTGATCGTGGACGAGGAGCATCGCTTCGGCGTGAAGGACAAGGAACGCCTGAAGCAGCTGCGCGCCGAAGTGCACGTGCTGACCCTCACCGCCACCCCCATCCCGCGCACCTTGAGCATGGCCATGGGCGGGCTGCGCGAGCTCTCGCTCATCACCACGCCGCCGGCGGCGCGCCTGGCGATCAAGACGTTCGTCTCGCAATGGGACGGCGCCACGGTGCGCGAGGCGTGCCTGCGTGAGCTGCGTCGCGGCGGGCAGATCTATTACGTGCACAACAGCGTCCAGACCATCAACAAGACGGCGCGGGCGCTCGCCGAGCTGGTGCCGGAGGCGCGCATCGCCGTCGGCCATGGACAGATGCGCGAGCGCGAGCTCGAGCAGATCATGCTCGACTTCTATCATCAGCGCTGCAATCTGCTGGTGTGCACCACCATCGTGGAAAGCGGCATCGACGTGCCCTCCGCGAACACCATCATCATCGATCGCGCCGACAAGCTGGGCCTCGCGCAGCTGCACCAATTGCGCGGTCGCGTCGGCCGCTCGCATCACCAGGCCTATGCCTACCTGCTCACTCCGCCGCGCAACGCGATGACCACCGATGCCATCAAGCGCCTCGAGGCCATCGAGTCGCTCGAGGAGCTCGGGGCGGGCTTCACGCTCGCCACCCACGACCTGGAGATCCGCGGCGCAGGCGAGCTGCTCGGCGAAGAGCAAAGCGGCCAGATCCAGGAGGTCGGCTACGCGCTCTACATGGAAATGCTCGAGCGCGCGGTCAAGGCGCTCAAGTCGGGGAAGATTCCCCAGCTCGACGAGCCCATGCATCAGGGACCGGAGGTGGAGCTGCACGTCCCGGCGCTGCTGCCCGACGATTATCTGCCCGACGTTCACCTGCGCCTGGTGCTCTACAAGCGCATCGCCGCGGCCGCCACCGAGGAGGAGCTGCGCGAGCTGCAAGTGGAAATGATCGACCGGTTCGGCTTGCTGCCGCAGCCCGCCAAGAACCTGTTCGCCCTCGCGCACTTGAAGCAGCGGGCGCGCGAGCTCGGTCTGCGCCGCCTGGACATCGGCCCGGGCGGCGGCTCGGTCACGTTCGCACCGGATACGCGCGTCGACCCGGGCGTGCTGATCCGCTACGTGCAGCAGCACTCGCGCACGCATCGCCTCGACGGCGGCACCAAGCTGCGCTTCACCCTCGACCTCGAGAAAGAGGAGCGACGCTTCGCCGTCGCCGAGGAGCTGCTCACCGCCCTGGCGAAGCCCAAGTGAGCCTGACCTCCCCGGCAGCAACACTCGCCGGGCAGGTCGTGCGCCAGGGGTCACTCGACCAAAGGTCGCTCCACTGAGACGGTCGCGGCGCGCGTTCGCCCGGGGCCCGGGAGGCGCCGTCCCGTCCGACGGGCCCAATCCGCCGCGCCGGGCGCGCAGCGCCTCGACTGGATCGCCGGCTGCATGGCTGAGTCGCGCTCCTCCGGAGTCGGATCCGCCGCGCCCGACGTCGGGCGGCACGCGCCCGGCGCCGGCTGGTAAACTGCGCCCATGCAAACGAGCTGGCAGACGCACTGGACGACGATGAGGCGCGCGGCAATGCTCGCGGTCGCCGCCCTGGGAATGATGGTCGGCGCGGCGGGCGCGCAGCAGAACGCCGCAGGCCTGCAGCACTACGACGTCGAGCTGATCGTGTTCCGCACGCTGTCCTCGGGCGCCACCCCGGAATTGTGGGCCATGGAGGCGGTCGCCGCCGGCCAGCAGCTCGCCCTGCCCGAGGACGATCCGGACCCGATGGACCCGGTGGCGACGCCGACGCCCACGACCACCCAGACCTTTCCCGCCGTCCCGCCCGGGCGCCTGAAGCTGACGGCCGTCGAGGAGGCACTGCGCCGCAGCCGCAATTATCAGCCCCTGGCGCACATCGCATGGACGCAGCCCGGCTATCCGCGCAATGCCGCCCGCTACATCCCGATCGCCGCGCTGGCGCCGTCGGTGCCGGGCCTGTCGGGACAAGTGGCCCTGTCACGCGGGCGTTACCTGCACCTCACCCTCGACCTTGCGCTGGACGATCCGGCCGTCGACGGCGAGCCGCAGCAACGCTATGTGCTGCGCCAGACCCGCCGCATGCGCAGCAACGAGCGGCATTACCTCGACCATCCGAAGTTCGGTGTCATCGCGCTCGTCACGCCGGTGCAGAACGACTGACGTCAGCTCTTGTTCGACGCCTCGCGTCCCAGGACCTGGTTGCGCCCCTGCTCCTTCGCGCCGCGCAGCGCCTCGAGCGCACACTCGTAGAGCTTCTCCACCGTCATGTCGTGCGGCGGCACGCAGGAGACGACGCCGCAGCTCGCCGTCACGTAGCGCGAGATTCCCGAGCGTGGATGATGGATGGCCAGGTCGCGGATGCGTCCCAGCACGGTCTCGGCGTGCTTCACGGCCTGATCGAGCGCCACGCCGGCGCTGAACGCCGCGATCTGATCCTCGTCGAATCGCGCGCACAAGTCGCTCGCCCGCCGGAAACACCCGCCGACCACCCGCGCGATGCGCCGGAAGGACTGGTCCGCGCCCTGGCGGCCGAACACGTCGCGGTAGGGCAGGAAATGATCGAGGTCGAACAGCAGGAGGCTCACGCGCCGCGACTCACGTTGCGCCAGGCTCCAGTCGCGCCGCAACAGCTCATCGAAATACGGCCGGCGCAGCAGCCCCGAGAGCTTGTCGTCGCGCAGATAGGCGAGCATCGACTGGGTGCTCATCGGATCGCGGCCGTCGCCGCGCGGCTCGGCCGCACCCATGTCGCGCTGGAAGGCGACGAAATGGGTCACCTGCCCCGTCGCATCGCGCAGCGGCACCAGGGTGATCTCGTTCGAGAACGTCGAACCGTCGCGACGCTGATCACGCAGCACCACGCGGCAAGTGCTGCCGTCGTGTAACGCCGCGCGCAGCTGCTGGACGCCTCCCTGGTCGCGCCCCTCGCCCTGCGGAACTCGCAGGGGCCGGCCCACCAGGTCGGTTTGTGGATAGCCGGTGAGCACGGTCATGGCCGCGTTGGCGTAGATCACCGGACAGTCCGGCGCGCGCGCTTCGCAGATCACCACCCCTTGTGGGGCAGCGTCCATGGCCGCCTGCAGCAACGCCGGATCCAGGTTCATGTGTACTTCATGTCGACGCCGGTCGACTCGTCCAGTTCATACGAAAGAGCGTCACGCGTTCAGCTTCCCAGCTCCAGGCTCGGTCGGTCCATGCAGCCCTTCACGGCGCGCTCGCAGGCCTGCCACTGGGCCGTCGCGCGCAGCTGCGCTCGTCCAGGCCCTGGGCGGCCACGCAGCCGCGCCAGGCGAATCTGGCTCTCAGGATCCGCCTTCCCGTGCAAAGAATCGATGACCTGCAGCACACCTTGGCGATCGTTGCAGATGGAAAGCACGTCGCAGCCGGCCTCGAGGGCGGCCCGGGCCCGCTCGGGCGGCCCGCCCACCGTGCCCGCGCCCGCCATGGTGAGGTCGTCGGTGAACACCGCCCCGGCGAAGCCGAGGCGTCCGCGCAGCTCGGCCTGGATCCACCGCCGCGAGAACCCCGCAGGCACGGGGTCGATTTCGGAGAACACCACGTGGGAGGCCATGATGGCCGGGATGCCATTGGCGATCAGGCGCTCATAGGGGTAGAGATCGGCGTCCAGGTCCTCGATGGGGCGGCGGTCGACCGGTACCGCCACGTGCGAATCGGCCACCACGGCCCCATGCCCCGGAAAATGCTTGGCCACCGCCCCCATGCCCGCCTCGCGCATACCGTTGACGAAGGCCACCGCCAGCTCCGCCACCGCGCGCGCGTCGGCGTGGAACGCCCGATCGCCGATCACCGTGCTCACGCCATAGTCGAGATCCACCACCGGCGCGAAACTCAGGTCGATGCCCACGGCGCGCAGCTCGGCGGCGAGCAGCCAGCCGCACTGGCGCGCCAGCTGGCGCCCGGCGGCCCGATCGCGGTCGTACTCCCGGCCGATGGCGCGCATGGGCGGCAGGACCGTGAATCCGGTACGAAAGCGCTGCACCCGCCCGCCCTCGTGGTCGACGGTGACTAGCAGCGGCGGTCGGCGCACGGCGCGGATGTCGGCCACCAATTGCTCGAGCTGCTCGATGCTTTCGAAATTGCGCGTGAACAGGATGACGCCGCCGACCAGCGGATGCGCCAACAGCTCACGGTCCTCCTGCGTGAGGCTGATGCCCTGCACGTCGACCATGAGCGGACCGAGTGTCATGTCATCTCTCGAAGAGCGCGATCGATTCCACGTGCGCGGTGTGCGGGAACATGTCCATCACGCCGGCCGCCTGCAAACGAAAGCCGTACTGCTGAACCAGGATGCCGGCATCGCGCGCCAGCGTGCCCGGATGACACGATACGTATACCACGCGCCGCGCGCCCGAGCTGCTCACCACGGGCAGCGCCGCGCGGGCGCCGGCACGCGGCGGATCGAGCAACACCTTGTCATAGTCGCGTTGTGCCCAGGGCGCGCTGCCGAGCGCTTCGTCGGCGAGGTCGGCTACGATGAACTCGGTGTTGGCGATGTGGTTGCGTGCGGCGTTCGCCGCGGCCCGCTGCACCAGGGACGCCTCGCCTTCCACCCCGGTGACGTGCGCCGCGCGGCGCGCCAGCGGCAGCGAGAAATTCCCCAGCCCGCAGAACAGGTCGAGGACCCGCTCCTCCGAGGTCGGCGCCAGGAGTTCCACCGCACGCTCCACCATGCGCTCGTTGAGCGCGCCATGCACCTGGACGAAGTCGGTCGGCGCGAACTCCAATGTCAGGTCGAAGGCAGGCAGGCGATAAACCAGCGGCTCGAACGCCGCGCCGGGAGAAGCCGGGCCGGGTATGGCGGTCGCGCCCTGCGCCGGCACGACCAGCGGCGCCACGGTGTCGTAGCCGCCCGGCTGCAGGTACACCTGCACGCCGTGCGTGCGCGCGAATTGCTGCAGCAACGCCGTGTCCGCGTCGCTGAGCGGCTCCAGAATCCGAAACACCAGCGCCACGGCATTGTCGGCAATGGCCACCTCGATCTGCGGCACGCGCTCGCGGATGCTCAGGTGCGTGATCAGCTCAGAAAGCGGCTGGAGCAATTCGCCGACCGGCGGCTTCAGCACCTCGCAGCGGCGCAGATCGGCGATGTACGGCGCGGCGCGCTCGCGAAAGCCCACCACCACGCGCTCTTTCTTCCTCACCCAACGCGCGCCGAGACGGGCCCGGCGCCGGTACTGCCATTCACCGGCCTGCAGCGGCGGCAGCACCGTCTGCGGCCGCACGTGTCCGATGCGCGCCAAAGCTTCGATGAGCTGGTGCTGCTTGAACTTGATCTGGCGCGCCGCGGACAGGTGCTGCAGGGCGCATCCGCCGCACACATCGAAGT
>QGUO01000720.1 GCA_003242495.1 Pseudomonadota bacterium
CCGGTAGACCCAACGTTCCGAATCCTTGTTCCAGGGTGTCGTTCGCAGCATCGGATGCGAGGCGAGGAAGGTTCGACGTCTCATGCCCGCCGTCCGAGCAGACGTTGCACGCCTGAGGCCGCGACACCCGCGAACGCCCCCAGGACGGCCGACCGGCCAACCTCGATCACGCTGGCCACGACGAAAATCGGAGGGCTGAACCCGGGCCCGCCGAAGACCAGGCGAAGGACCATCAGGAAGAGCCCGTAGACCACACCAGCGAGCGTGAGGGTCAGCACCGGTCGCGGAACCCGGAACATGCCCACGCCACCGATCCACAGGACCGCCACGAGGAGAAGCAGGACCAGCGCGGTCGCTGCTTCGCCCAGGGCCGCGGAGACGTGGGTGAGCTCGGCGAGCGGCCAGAGGAGCGCCAACGACCCGAGGCCGACGACCAGCGGCCAACTCACCGGAGGTTCCGGTGGATCCGGGCGTTCGTGGCGATGTCCGGCATTCGAGCCGGGTGAGATCGGAACGTTGCTGTTGTCGTCCATGCCAGTGACGCTAGGAAGCGCGGCGCGCCACGACATCGGTCTCCGATCGTCTGTGGTGTCGCTCTGGAGCGACATCGCTCATCGCCTGGACGCGACAGTCCTGGCGCCGGACAGTCCCTACGCTGGGTGTGTGCCCCAGCCAGCCGCCCCCGCCGCCCCGGCTCACCGGGCAGAGGGAGCCGATCCTCGCCTGGTCGAGATCAGCCTCGCGCTCGGGATAGCGCTCGCCGTGGCGGTGGCGATCGCCGCTGATCTGGAGAACACGGGCGCAGCGCGCCCGGGCGCCTACCTTTTCGCGATCGGCTTCGGGGCGTTGATGCTCGTGCGACGACGAGCCCCCCGGGTCGTCCTGATCCTGACCATCGTCGCGATCTTCACGTACTACGTCTTCGACTTTCCCCCTATCGGCATCGCGCTTCCGGCCGTCGCCGCCCTCTACTCGGCGGCGGAGGCGGGTCATCCTCGCTCCGCCCTCGTTGGTGGAGCGGTGCTCACCGGCGTGGCCGCGGTCGCTCGGATCGACGAAGGGCTACCGGCGGCGTACGTCGTGAGCTACGAGTTCCTCACCAACGTGGCGCTGGTCGCCGCCGCCATCGCGTTGGGCGTCAGCGTGCGGTCCCGACGCGAGACGCGGCAGCACCAGGCCCGGCTGCGCATGCTCTCCGTCGCCGAGCAGCAGCGTGCGGCTGAGCATCGGATCATCGCCGAGCGGATGCGGATCGCCCGGGACCTTCACGATCTGGTCGGCCACTCCATGTCCGTCATCGCTGTCCACGGCAACGTGGCGGCCGAGGCGATCGGTGTCGACGATGCCGCCGCGATGCGTGCTGTGGAGCAGATCCGGCAGATCACGGGCAGGACCATGCGGGAGCTGCGGGCGACGGTGAAAGTGCTGCGCACACCCGCGCTGGAGGAGACCTCACGGGGTGCCGTGGGACTGTCCGGGGTGCCGCGCTTGGCGGAGGTGGCCGCAGAGGCAGGCGTCCCTGTCGACCTCGACATCGACGTCGAGTCTCCTCAGCTCGACGCCGCCATCGATGCGGCCACCTACCGGATCGTGCAGGAGTCGCTCACCAACGTGATCCGTCATTCGGGTGCGACCCGTGCCCGGGTAGTCGCGCGCATCGACGCCGGGATGCTGGAGGTGGAGGTCTCCGACAACGGTCGAGGCCGTCAGGAGACCGACGCGACGCAGGACCCGATGCGCACGGAAGGCGGCCAGGGGATCGCCGGGCGGAGGGGGGGGGCAGCCCTTCTCGGTGGGGAGC
>QGUO01000209.1 GCA_003242495.1 Pseudomonadota bacterium
GTGCAACATGCTTCACGGCTGTGACGCGGTCCATTCGTTGACGATGGTGCCAAGCCCTGAATTCGAGTCCGCCTTCGCCCGGGCGCGTCACCTCCACGCGCAAGGGCGCTTGACGGAAGCGGAACGGCTCTATCGACAGCTCGCCGCGCCTGGTCGGCAGCGTGAAATCGTTCTCAACTCGCTTGCCGAGCTCTATTGGCAGGCGCGTCGACCGAAGGAATTGATCCATACCCTCGACGCGCTCCTCACCGAACAACCCGACAGCCTGCGCTATTGCGCGATGCTCGCCGATGTGCTCGATCGTATGGGTCGGACAGAAGAAGCCCTCGATCGATACAGGCGTCTGTTGCTGAGAAATCCCAGAATGGCTGCCGCCCACTTCAATGCGGCGCTGCTATACAAAAAGCTCAAACGATATCGCGATGCCTTGAATAGCTATGAACAGGCGGTGCGACTCGGGATCGAGGACGTACAGGAAGTCTATTCGAACATGGGAGTACTGTTCTCCGAGATGCGCGCTGCAGGACGCGCCAGAGAGATGTACCGGCGCGCTCTAGAGGTAGATCCTCATTACGTGCCTGCATTGTTCAATCTTGCAGCGCTTCATGAGGAAGCCGGGGAGCGACCGCAAGCACTGGAGCTGTATCGACGTATTCTGGCTCTAGAGCCCGGGAATGGCGACGCGCTTGCGCGCCTTGCCCAGGCGAGTCCGATCACCTCGGTGGACGATCCGTTGGTAGGTCGGCTCAAGGCTGCTATCGGCGAGACGAAAGATGCGCTCGTACGCGAGGGACTGTACTTCGCGCTGGGTAAAGTAATGGACGATCTCGGGCGGTATGATGAGGCCTTTGCGGCATATCGTGCGGCGAACGAGCTGGGTAAGCTCCGCAACTGGAAATACGATCACCGAGCGGTCGAGCACACCTTTGAGCGTATCATTGAGGTGTTCGATCCGGATTGGATGAAGGAGGCGGCTGCGCGATCGAGTGCGTCGCCAATTTTCATCTGTGGCATGTTTCGTTCGGGCTCGACGCTGGTCGAGCAAATCCTCGCCGCTCATCCGGCCGTGACACCCGGAGGCGAGCTCGACTATCTTCCCTGGCTCGTTACTCGGCGCCTTTCGCCGTACCCGCAGCAGGTTCGCCATGTCACGCTAGACGCGCTGCAGCAGCTCGCCGACGAGTATGTGTCGCGAGTCAGCGAGCTGTTTCCCCAGGCTGGGATCGTCACCGACAAGCGGCCGGACAACTTTCTGTACCTGGGGTTGATTCGCATCCTGTTTCCCTCGGCGCGCATCATTTACACGAAGCGCAACCCACTGGATAACTGCCTGTCCATCTATTTCCAGCAGCTCGGCGGAGATCTCTTTTACGCCACCGATCTCGAAAATATCGCTCATTACTATCGTCAACACGAGCGCCTCATGCGTCACTGGTTCTCGTGCATGGGCGAGAGCATGTTCACCGTCGATTACGATGAGCTGGTTCGCTCGCCGCGAGCAGTGATGGAAGGGCTCCTGAGGTTCCTGGGTCTGCCTTGGGACGAGCGTTGTCTGCAGTTCGAACGAGTGCCCAACTTGGTGAAGACTGCCAGCATCTGGCAGGTACGCGAGGTGCTGCACGCGCGATCGAGCGGCCGTTGGCGCAACTACGAAGCGTTCCTGACGGATGCTCGTGCTTTGCTGAATGAGCGTGGCGCTCAAGGTACGGTTGGATAGCTGTCGACCAGGTCACCAAGCTTGGTCTTCAATGGCTCGAGCCACGGCTCGTAGTTCCTCCAATGCTCGAGGGCGTCCCGGAACACGGGCGTTCGGACCTGCTCGGAGCTGGCGGTACTCACTGCGCGCTTGTTTTCATGAAATTTCAGGCACGCGCGCTCGAATGGCAGCCCGCAATAGTCGAGCAGTCGCCGCACTTCGGTCTCGGTATCCGAGATCAGGCGTTCATAGATGACGCGATGCACACGGCCCGGCAGCACGGCATCGAAATGCGACATGAGGTCGATGTAATCCCGGTAGTACTGCCCGATGTCCTCCAGTGAATAACTGAACGGCTGACCCTGCGTAAACAGATGCTTGAATAAAGACAGGCCGCAGGCAAGCGGGTGCCGCCGGACATCGATAATGCGAGCATTGGGCATGATCAGGTGGATCAGGCCGATATGCGCGAAATTGTTGGGCATTTTGTCGGTGAACAGCGGTGTATCACGTTTACGATACACTCGGGCCTGCTCATAATAGGCATCGGCGAGTTGACGGCAGTCCTTCGGGGTCAGATTCGCGAGAGCTTCCGGATACGCGATCCCGCCGTTGGAGTTCCGAGCCTCGATCGAGCGCACCAATGTGGCGATGCAACTGAGCTCGGCCGTTCCTTCCACAGCGGAATGGCTAGCGAGAATCTGTTCCACGAGCGTCGAGCCCGTGCGCGGCAGACCGACGATGAAAATGGGATCCCGGTAAATCGCCCCTTGATTCGCTCGCTGAGCGAAGAACTCTGAGCTGAACAGCGCCTTGGACCGGCGCACATAATCCGAGAAATCGGCGGGCTCGTAGCGGATACTGCGGCGATGAAGACGGTTGCCTTCGGCATAATGCCGAAAGGACTCGGCAAACATGCCGCGATCCTCTGTTGCTTTGCCGATCGCGAAATGGAAATGTATCCGGTCGGGTTCGCCGAGGGCAGGATTCTCGAGCTGCTTGTACATGGTTTCGAGCTCGGCATCCGTGATTCGAACGGTCTTGAGATTGGCGAGATTCCAGTAGGCCTCCCCTCGCCATGGCTCCTGTTTGCACGCAGTGCGATACGCCGCGATGCATGATTCCTGCTCGCCAATCATGCGCAGTGCGTGGCCCAGGCTCGACCAGAGCCCGGAACGCAGTGGCTGCTCTTGCAGCAGATCACGATATATGCCGATGGCTTGTTCGTACTCGTGGATGCTCATCAGGATGGCGGCGCGAAGTGTGCGCAGCTCGGCGTTACGGGGCGCCTCGAGCAGCAGGCGATCGACTTCCTGCATTGCTTGTGCAGGTCGATTTTGCCGCAACAGGGTCACGGCGTAGTTATGGCGCGCTGCCCGATAACTCGGCGCAAGCTCGAGGCATCGCTCAAGGAGCGCTTCTGCCTCGCTGATGCGACGCTCGCGCATCGCCACATCTGCCAACCAGCAAAGCGCGATTACGTCGGTCGGGTGTCGTGCCAGGCGCGCACGCAGAATTGAGTCGGCCTCGTTCGTCCGGTTCGCCCGCAACAGTCGGCCAACTTCGAGCAGCTCCTGGTCGTGTGCCGAATGCGCGATGTACGCCTGGAACGCCTGGTCTGCTGCGTTCCTGTCGGCCATCGACCAGAGTAGGTCCGCGAGCTCGAGCCAAGCGTCAGGAAAGTCCGGCTTGGCAGTGAGTGAGCGACGTATGGCTTCGACCGCCGACTCCATTCGTCCCATCTCCCGCAATGCAAGGCCGAGTTGCAGGTGCGGTAGCGGGGCAGCCGGCCAGCGCTGACAGAGCGGTTCGAGAACTTCAATTGCTGCAGCCGGCTTGCGCAACAGGCGACGGGCGATTCCCTGGAACAACAGCGCCATGGGTTGTTCCGGGCTGTCGGCAAGAAGCTTGGCAGCCATGGCATCCGCGCGTGCCGGATCCGAATCCAGAAGTTGCTCGATGATCTTGAGTTGAGCCTGCACGCCGTCTATTTGCGGTGTCATGGAGAAGGAAGGAGAAGCGAAAGAATTGTGATTGATGAACCAGTCGTTTTCAACAATCAGAGTGTCGGCCTGCGGGAACCATGCACAAAGGTCGACTACCACAGGTGACGGGTGTCCACATGACATGATCCGTCTACGACCCTGTAATGACCTGGATTGTCCGCGGCTTTGGGCAATCCTCGAACCGGTGTTCCGCGCAGACGAGAACGTGTGCGTTCGTGTCGACATCGGCGAGGACGAGGCGCTGCCCGTTTGGGAGAAAGAGCGGGGTGGCTGCTTTCGAGCATCCGTTTGCAAGAAGCGTGAGGCCTGCTGCAGTTGACGCCCGCTCGATCGCGTACGCCTCGTGGCTCGCCGGTGCGGCTTCCAGTCTCGTTCGCGGCGCCGGCGGGCGCAGGTGCACGGCATGTGTGCAAGGGATGTTCGGCAAGGGTCGGTCAGCTTGTGTGTAGCGTCTGGGATACAGGCGTGAGGGCGTACTTGGTTGTCTCGTATTGCGCACCATGGCGACACAATGGGACATCCTCGCGCCTCTGGCTGGCGCGTGATGCTTGCCATGTGATGCCTGCCGGATCGTTCCATGCGCCCCGAGCCCCGTGTAGCGGCTTGTACATACACGGTGTTCACGTAATTCCTGCGCTGATTGACACGTAGTTCGTTTGCGACTATTCCGGCGACCGCGCCGCTCGTATGCTCAACGCAACATGGACTCGACCGGCGTCTCATGCGGCGCTAGTCGATTCCTCAACGCTTTCGCAGGAGGGCGCCTCATGTTGCCGGATAGTTCGCTTCGCGGAACGGTGCGTCGTGTCCTGTTGATGAGTGCGGCAGCGGCAGGGGTCGCTGGCGCACTGCCTGCTCAAGCCGGAGAACAACCCCAGACGATCACGGAAGTGGTGGTGACCGGTACGCGCATCGTGTCTCCCAATCTCGAAAGCATCAGCCCGGTCGCTGCGATCACGGCGGATGACATTGCCGTGACCGGCCGATCGCGCGTGGAGGACATCGTCAACCAGATGCCGCAGGCGTTTGCCGCGCAAGGGGCGAACGTGTCGAACGGCGCCACCGGCACGGCCACGGTGGATTTGCGTGGTCTTGGCGAGCAACGCACCCTGGTGCTGGTCAACGGTCGCCGGTTGATGCCGGGCGACCCCGATGGCAGCAATGCCGCCGACCTCAACAATATTCCGCTGGCGCTCGTGCGTCGTGTCGACGTGCTGACGGGCGGCGCCTCGTCGGTGTACGGCGCCGATGCCGTGGCGGGCGTGGTCAACTTCATCATGGACACGGAGTTCGAGGGCATCAGGATCGATGCGAACTACAGTGGTTACCAGCACCGTAACAGCAGCCCGGTCCGCGACGTGGTGACCGAGAGCGGCTTCGAGCTGCCGTCGCGCAACTTCCACGGCGGCTACAGTCGTGAGTTCACGCTCGCCATAGGCGTGGGGGGACCGGATCAGCCGGGTCATGCGACCTTCTACGCAACCTATCGCAACATCAGTCCGGTCCTGCAGGGCGAGTTCGATTACAGCGCCTGCACCTTCAACTCGGGCGATGTCTTCACATGTGGCGGCTCGGGCACGACCGACCCCGCACACTTCTTCACTGAGGTGCCGACCCCGGTGTGTACTGCGCTGGACGGTTGCATCGTGACGGAAGGCGGCGGGCTGCGCACCTACAACCCGGCCACCGATGCGTACAACTTCGGTCCACTCAACTATTACCAGCGGCCCGACGAGCGCTATACCGCCGGCGCGTTCCTCGAGTACGAGCTCGCCGAGGCGGCCGAGGTCTACGCCGAGCTCATGTACATGGACGACCGCTCCGTGGCGCAGATTGCACCGAGCGGCGCGTTCTTGCAGGAGACGCCGATCAACTGCGACAACCCGCTGTTGTCGGCACAGCAGGTTGCGGAGTTCTGCACGGCGGCCGGGCTGGGTCCCAACGATTTCGCGACGGTGTTCACGGGCCGGCGCAACACCGAAGGCGGCGGACGCCAGGACGACATCGGCCACGACTCGTTCCGGATCGTGGCGGGGTTGCGTGGCGACATCACCCCTGAATGGCGCTATGACTTCTACTTCCAGCATGGTCGCACGCGGCGCGCGAGCACCTTCCTCAACGATTTTTCGATCACGCGCTTCAACCGTGCACTCCAGGTGCGCATCGACGACCGTGTGGACGAGACCGGCGAGCCCGTGGATCCGGAGACGTTTGGCACGCCACAATGCCTCTCCGTCCTCGATGGCACCGATCCGGCTTGCGTGCCCTGGAATATCTGGACCCCGGGCGGCGTGACCCAGGAGGCGCTCGACTATCTGCAGACGCCGGGGCTGATTCGCGCCAGTCACACGCAGCGGATCGGGCACTTCGACGTCACGGGCGATCTGAGTAAGTGGGTGCAACTGCCCACGGCAACGACGGGACTTGCCTTGAACGTCGGGCTCGAGTGGCGCGAGGAGGAGACCGATTTCCAGCCCGATGTGCAGTTCTCCTCGGGCGATCTCGCGGGGCAGGGCGGTGCCATCCTGCCGACCATGGGCGGTTATCACGTGAAGGAGGCGTTCTTCGAGGCGCGCATGCCCCTCCTCGAAGACCTGACGGCCGCGGATGCCTTGTCCGTCGAGGCCGGATATCGTTACTCGGACTACAACGTCGGTTTCACGACGGATACCTACAAGTTCGGCATCGACTGGGCGCCGATCGAGTCGGTCCGGCTGCGCGGGACCTATCAGCGCGCAGTGCGCGCACCCAGCG
>QGUO01000628.1 GCA_003242495.1 Pseudomonadota bacterium
ACTTATGCGGCGCGCCTGGCCGCGACCTCCACGGCGCAGCAGGCCAGGCTCGAGCTCGACATGAGCTCGCCGTTGACGGCGCGGCTCGCGGCCACGCTCGAACAAAGTGCGGCGCTGCCTTGGCGGTTCACACTCGAGCTGCCGCGCTTCGACCCCCGCCGTGAGCTCATGCCGGACGGCCCGATCACCGCGTTCGCCGCCTCGCTGCGCGGCGCCGGCACGCTCGATGCGGGCACGGTCAGCGGCGAGATCACGCTGGATGACATCCCGATGCAAATCGATCCGCTGCGGTTCACGCGCGATGACCGGCGTGTCACGCTCGATCCACTGAGAATCCGACTCGGTGAACACGGCAGCATGGAGGCGCGCGGCGAGGTGCTGCTGGCAGCCGAGCCCTTGCAAGCCCGCCTCGATCTGAACTGGCGGGACATCGAGCTGCCCGAGCGGTGGGTGGGCCAGACCCTGCAGACCCGCGGCAACCTCGAGGTGAGCGGCAGCGTCGAGGCGTTCGCTTCGCGCGGGCGCCTCGCGATCGGCCCGCCCGGCAGGCTCGTCGACATCGCGCTCGACGTCGACGGGACGCCGGCCGCGCTCGAAGTGCGCGAGATCGCGCTGTTACAGGAGAAGGGCCGTTTCGTGGCACAGGGCCGGCTCGATCTCGAGCCGCGCATCGCCTGGGATCTGACGGCGCAGGCCGAGCAGTTCGATCCCGGGGCGCTCCTGGTCGGGTGGCCCGGCGATTTGAGTTTCGCGCTCGGGACACGTGGCACGATGCCGCCACCCGGCAGCGACGCCGGCCCGCAAGCGTCGCTCGAGCTGCACAGGCTTCGCGGCCGGCTGCGCAACCGCGAGGTGGCCGGCAGCGCCGACCTTACGCTCACCCCGGCCCGCATCGTGTCCGGCACCCTCAACCTGCGCTCCGGCGCAAGCCGTGTGAGTCTGCGCGGCGCGCGCGGCGAGCGCATGTCGGCAGTGGCCACCTTCGAGGTCCCGGACCTCGTGGATTGGCTGCCCGACGCCTCGGGCAGCGCGAGCGGACGGATCACCGCCGAGGGCGTCTGGCCACGGCTGCAGATCGCCGCACGGGCGCGCGGCAGGGACTTACGCATGGCCGACGCCACGCTCGGCGCGTTCTCCTTGGTCGCACGGCTCTCCGCACCCGAGCGGCCCGCCGGCTCGGTACGCCTGACCGTGCAGGACGCGGCGGCGGCGGGGCTGCAGTTCAGGCGTCTTTCGCTGCGCGCCTCGGGCGACGAGGACGCACACCAGGTCGAGCTGACGGCGTCGGGCGAGCCGCTGAGCGGCGACCTGCGGATCAGCGGCGGGCGTCGCGCAGCCGGCTGGTCGGGAACCATCGAACGTCTTGCGCTCGACATGCCCAAAGCCGCGAGCCTTGCGCTGGAACAACCCGCCGAGGTGGCGTTCGGCGAACGAGGCTTTTCGCTCGAGCGCACCTGCCTCGTCGGCACGGACGTTCGGACGCCCATGCAGCTGTGTGCCGCGCTCGACAGCCGGCCCGACGGCAGCCTCGATGCGCAGTACTCCTTGCAGCGCGTGCAGCTCGGCATGTTGCACGCATTGGTGCCGGGGCTGCCGGTGATCGTCGAGGGCACGCTCGAGGGCGCAGGGAATGTGCAACGCACCCGCGACGGCACACTCGCGGGCACGGCCGAGATCCGCTCGCCAAGGGGACGCATTGCACCGGCGGAAGTCGAGGACGAGGCGCTGCTCACCTACACGGATCTGCGTCTCGCTGCCGACTTCGCCGGGTCGGAGGCGACCGCCACGTTCGCTG
>QGUO01000210.1 GCA_003242495.1 Pseudomonadota bacterium
GGTCGAAATCGATGAGCTGCCGCCGCCGCTCGCGGTCCTCCTGCTGGTGCTGCAACTGTCGCGAGAAGCGCGCCACCTTGCCGGCGCAGGTGCGCCACAGCCGGTGCAGCTGGAAGTAGATCACCGCGTGCATGGCGACATCCGGATCGCCGAGATGCAGCTCGAGCGCCTGCAGTTGCTCGTTGGCGCGCGCCGTGGCGCTTTCCTGTTTCTTGAGCTGTTCGCGCAGGTGATGGCATTCGTCCTGCAACCGCGACAGCTCCTTCTTGAGCTCGGCGCGATTCCAGTAGAGCTGCAGCAGCCGCTCGTCTTCCTGCGGCGCGCGCGCGCCGGGAAGGAGCTGACGAAAGTTACCCAGCCGTTCGGAGATGGCCATGCGCTTTCTTGTACTTGGGTGACCTGCGGTCTGCCGGGTGCCAACCGGCAGCCTTCAATGGTATGTCAAAGGCGTGCGTACGGCATGACCCGTGATCCAGCCTGCGACCTGCGTTGCTTGTCCGGGATCAGTCGGCTCGCCGCCGCTGCCCGATGGATGTGTGTGCCGGGACCCGACGGGGGCGTGATGGCGTTCAGCCCAGGGCCGCGGCGAAGCGATGCCCCCGCTCTGCGCAATAATCGAGCCACTTGTTGAGCATCATATTGCGCAGCCAGCGCTCGCCCAGCGCGCGCGCCAGCTCCGAGCGCAGCGCCGCCAGCACGGCGTGGCGATGCCAGCGCGCGCAGGCATGCGCCTCGGCCAGGCGCGCATCGTGATAGACCCGGATCCGCAGGTCCGGATCGCACAGCGTGCCCGCGTCGTCCTCGAAAAGGTACGTCAAGGTGAGTGTCGTCGTGTAGCGACTGCGATCCTCGATGCGCAGGTGCAGGGGGCAATCCCCTGGCACGTGCGACACGGCCGCCTCCGACACCGGCGCGAGCGGCCACATCACGGCCGGCGGGACGAGCGCCGCAAGGCGGATGTAATTGCTCTCGTAGAGCGACATGAGGCTGACGAAGCTGCCGGGTCGTGCCCGCCAGCTCACGGGGCAGTTCACGTCGGACTCGGGAATCGCAAGCATCATGGATCGACTATAGCACAGCCCCCCGCGACGCTCGGGGCCGTCGGCGCGCCTGCCGGACGGGCGATCGAGCCTCCCGTCAGGGCCGCAGCCGGCGCTCGAGCCCGGTCTTGTCGAGGATGCGGCTTGCGATCTCTTCGATGGAACACTCGGTGGTGTCGATGTAGGGGATGTCGTAGCGCCGGAAGATCGCCTCGGCGGCACGGATCTCGAAGTCGACCTGCCGGGGCGAGGCGTAACGGCTGTTCGGCCGTCGCTCGGCGCGGATCTGCTGCAGGCGGTCTGCGGAGATCGTCAATCCGTACAGCTTGCGCTGGTGCCGGGCGAGCGCCTCGGGCAGCCGCCCGGTCTCGCACTCCTCGTCCGCGAACGGATAGTTGGCCGCGAAGATCCCGTACTGCAGGGCCATGTACAGGCATGTCGGTGTTTTGCCGCTGCGCGACACGCCGACCAGGATCACATCGGCACGGTCGTAATCGCGGGTGGTGGCGCCATCGTCGTTGGCGAGCGCGAAGTTGGTGGCGTCGATGCGCAGCGTGTAGGCGCCGATGTCGGCCATGCCATGCGCCTTGCCCTGGGCGCGCGAGGACTTCGCATGCAGTTCCTGCTCGAGCGGGCCCAGGAAGGCATCGAAGAAATCCAGGAACAGCCCGTTCGCCCGCTTGACGATCTCGCGCATCTCCTCGTGCAGGAGGGTGCTGAAGATCACCGGCCGGACGCCCTCCGCCTCGGCCGTCGCATTGATGCGACGGACCGCCTCCTCGGCCTTCTCCACGGTCGAGATGAACGGCAAGGTCACCTGGCGGAAGGCCTGGCCGTCGAACTGCGTGAGCAGGCTGTGCCCCATGGTCTCGGCGGTCACGCCGGTCTGGTCGGATACGAAAAAAACCGTTCGTCTGTCCACTGTCGATCCCACCGTGGCCGCAGCGGCTCGGTTCGGCGATAATCTGAAAGGTCTAGCCGTGAGTTCTGCCTCGCGCCCGGGACGTCCTGACGCAATGCGTCCGCAACGCCCGCTCAGACGGGGAAACGCCCGGCATGAACGTGAGTTTACGCAGTGTTTCACCGCGCGCGGGGCAGATCAAGACTTGCCGAAGATTGACGGCCGCGCAACGACTTCGAGGAACCACCTTGACCGCATACATCCTGCCTTTCGAGCAACTTGGCCGACACGACGTCGAAACGGTCGGCGGCAAGAACTCTTCCCTGGGCGAGATGATCAGCCACCTGACCAAGCTCGGCGTCTCGGTGCCGACCGGCTTCGCCACCACCGCGCAGGCCTACCGCGACTTCCTGCGCCACGAGGGGCTGGCCGAACGCATTGCTGCGGCGCTCGCCGACCTGGACGTCGACGATGTCGAACGACTCGCCGAGGTCGGCGCCCGAATCCGCGGCTGGATCCTCGAGACGCCCTTCCCCGAGAAGCTCGAGCGCGAGATCCTCGAGGCCTACGAGCGGCTCGGCAACGGACACGAAGCGGCGGTCGCGGTGCGCTCCTCGGCCACCGCCGAGGACCTCCCGGAGGCCTCCTTCGCCGGCCAGCAGGAGACCTTCCTCAACGTGCGTGGCGGCGCGGCCGTGCTCAAGTGCATGCACGAGGTGTTCGCCTCGCTGTTCAACGACCGCGCCATCGCCTACCGCGTGCACCACGGCTTCGCCCATGAGTCGGTGGCGCTCTCCGCCGGCGTGCAGCACATGGTGCGCTCGGACCTGGGCGCCAGCGGCGTGATGTTCACCCTGGACACGGACTCGGGATTCCGCGACGTGGTGTTCATCACCGCCTCCTACGGGCTGGGCGAGACCGTGGTACAGGGCGCGGTCAACCCGGACGAGTTCTATGTGTACAAGCCCGCCCTGCGCAGCGGCCATGCGCCCATCCTGCGGCGCACCCTCGGCGCCAAGGCCATCAAGATGGTGTACGGCGATGGCAAGGACGGCGCGCGCACGGTGACCGTGGACGTCCCGCCCGAGGACCGGGCGCGCTTTTCCATCACCGACGAGGACGTGCTCGAGCTGGCCCGCCAGGCGCTGATCATCGAGGAACACTACGGCTGTCCCATGGACATCGAGTGGGGCAAGGACGGCGAGACCGGCAAGCTCTACATCCTGCAGGCCCGCCCGGAGACCGTGCAAAGCCGCAGCGGGCGCACCATGCAGCGCTACTCGCTCAAGGGCAAGTCCAAGGTGCTCGCCAGCGGCCGCTCCATCGGCCAGCGCATCGGCAGCGGCCCGGCGCGCGTCATCCGCAGCGTCAAGGAAATGACACGTGTGCAAAGCGGCGACGTGCTGGTGGCCGACATGACCGACCCGGACTGGGAGCCCGTCATGAAACGTGCCGCCGCGATCGTCACCAACCGCGGCGGGCGCACCTGCCATGCGGCCATCATTGCGCGCGAGCTGGGCATTCCCGCGGTCGTCGGCTGCGGCGATGCGACCCAGACCATTCGCGAAGGGACCCCGGTGACGGTGTCGTGCGCCGAGGGCGACACCGGCTATGTCTACGAGGGGGCGCTGCCCTTCGAGCAGAAGAACATCGAGCTCGACTCGCTGCCCCCCATCCCCACCAAGATCATGATGAACGTGGGCAACCCGGACCGCGCGTTCGACTTCGCCGGCATTCCCAACAAGGGCGTCGGCCTGGCGCGCCTGGAGTTCATCATCAACCGCATGATCGGCGTGCACCCGCGCGCGCTGCTCGAGTACGACTCGCTGAGTCCGGAGCTCAAGGAGACCATCGACCGACAGATGGCCGGCCATGCCGACCCCATCTCGTTCTTCGTCGACAAGCTGTGCGAGGGCGTGGGCACCATCGCCGCCGCATTCGCGCCCGAGCCGGTCATCGTGCGGCTCTCGGATTTCAAGTCGAACGAGTACGCCAACCTCATCGGCGGCCGGCAGTACGAGCCCCACGAGGAGAACCCGATGCTCGGCTTCCGCGGCGCCTCGCGCTACATCGACGAGAGCTTCCGCCCGTGCTTCGAGCTCGAGTGCCGCGCGCTCAAGCGGGTGCGCGAGGAGATGGGGCTCGAGAACGTGCAGATCATGGTGCCGTTCGTGCGCACCCTCGACGAGGCCCGGCAGGTCACCGAGCTTTTGGCGGCCAACGGCCTGAAACGCGGCGAGCGCGGCCTGAAGGTCATCATGATGTGCGAGCTGCCCACCAACGCGCTGCTCGCCGAGCGCTATCTCGAGTACTTCGACGGCATGTCCATCGGCTCGAACGACATGACCCAGCTCACCCTGGGTCTCGACCGCGATTCCGCGGTGGTCGCCAAGCTGTTCGACGAGCGCGACGACGCCGTCAAGGCGCTGCTCAAGATGGCCATCGACGCCTGCCGCAAGGCCGGCAAGTACGTGGGCATCTGCGGCCAGGGGCCCTCCGATCACCCGGATCTCGCCCGCTGGCTGGTCGAGCAAGGCATCGAGAGTATCTCGCTCAACCCGGACACCGTCATCGAGACCTGGCTGTTCCTGGCCCAGGAAACCTGAGCCGACCATCCAGCACCCCGCCCGTCGGCGCTGCCCGCCCCGGCAGTGCCGGCGGGAGGTCCGTCATGCGTCACCGGCTTCCCTGGCGCCAGGGGCAAGCCGACACCGCACCGCTCCCGCCGTCCCGGCGTGGGCGGCACGGACATTCGCTCACGTCGCAGCACGCCCCCATCGCCGTGGGCGTCACGAAGCGCCCGGCCGCGCTAAGCGCTCAGCCGGTCTTGCGCCACACCAACAGCCGATTGTTCGCCGGCATGTCGTGATCGGATTCGAGCGTGAGGCCGCAGCCTCGCGCGAGCGCGCACAGCTCACGGTCGTCACGCAGCCCCATGGCCGGATCCTGGGCGCGCAGCGCGCGATCGAACTCGCGATTCGACTCGCTGGTGAATTCGCCGCGACGATTGAACGGACCATACAGGCAGAAGCGCCCGGACGGCGCCAGCACCCGCGCCACGCCGGCGAACATCGCCTGCACCTGCGGCCAGCTCATGATGTGCGCGGTATTGGCGCTGAATGCGTAGTGCATGGGGTCCGTCGGCCACGGTCCCTGGCTCACGTCGAGCGCTTGCGGCGCGCACAGGTTCGGCAACCGCGCGTCCTCGAACCAGGCGCGAATGCCCGGCAGGTTCTCCTCGCGATCGGTGGCGAGCCACTGCAGGTGGGGCATGCGCTCGGCGAAATAGACCGCGTGTTGTCCCGTGCCGGCGCCGATCTCGAGCACCGTGCCGGGCTCGACGAACACCCGTTGCAAGACGCGCAGGATCGGCTCGCGGTTGCGCTCGGCGGCCGGCGAACGAGGCTTCATGCGCGTTTCACGCACGGCTGCTCACGGTGTCTCAGGGCACGCGCAGGAAGTACGCACGGTAATGCGCCAGCTCGCGAATCGAGTCGCGGATGTCGTCGAGCGCGAGGTGCGTGGAAGTTTTCTGCAATCCCTCGAGCACCTGCGGCGCCCAGCGACGGGCGAGCTCCTTGAGCGTGCTCACGTCCAGATTGCGATAGTGGAAGTAGCGCTCGAGCTCCGGCATCTCGCGCGCAAGAAAGCGCCGATCCTGGCAGATGCTGTTGCCGCACATCGGCGAGACACCCGGCTCCACCCAACGGCGCAGGAACTCCACGGTGCGCCGCTCGGCCTCGGCCGCCGTCACCGTGCTGGCGCGAACCCGGTCGGCCAGTCCCGACAAGCCGTGCTGGCGACGGTTCCAGTCGTCCATCGCGGCGAGCACCTCCTCGGGCTGATGGATGGCGATCACCGGTCCTTCGGCCAGCGTGTTGAGGTGCTTGTCGGTGACCACGGTGGCGATCTCGATGATGTGGTCGGAATCCGGGTTCAGACCCGTCATCTCGAGGTCGATCCAGATCAGGCGCGTGGGGTCGAGTTCAATCACGTGGCAGCGGACTCTTCAGGGCGGGGTTCGTTGCCCATCATACCAGCAGACGCTAAGCTCACCGCGGGGTCGAGGGAAGATTCTGCCGGACATCCGCTAATGCACTGGCTGACACTGCTGTTCCTGGCGCTGCTGCTGCTCGGCACGGCGGTTCGCGGCTGGCTCAACCGTCGCCAGATTGCCGCGGTGCTGCGTCATCGCGATCGGGTTCCGGCCGCGTTCGCCGACCGCATCGATCCCGAGGCCCACCAGAAGGCGGCGGACTACACCGTCGCGCATGCGCGGCTCAACCGGTGGGAGGGGCTGCTCGATACGGGCGTCGTGCTCGTGTTGACGCTCGGCGGCGGCATCGCCTGGGTCGACGCCCTGTGGCAACGACTCGCGCTCCCGCCCACCCTGCACGGCACATTGGTCGTGCTGTCCATCCTGCTCGCCGTCGCCGCCGTCGGCCTGCCGCTGTCCCTGCGACGCACGTTCGGCATCTAGGCACGCTTCGGCTTCAACC
>QGUO01000629.1 GCA_003242495.1 Pseudomonadota bacterium
ATCCTCCTGGGGTCGTCAGCCGACTCAGCCGGTACCTGGATCAGGCGTGCGCCCGCCGTGTGAGCAGGGACGGGTCGTCACCCCATTTGACATTTTCCCATCCCGGATCACCCCGGGACGGTCCGACCAGGAAACATGCTGCCACCCACCCAATGGGGTGAGTCTGGCGCTCAGATGACTCCGAACGCCAGCATCGCCTGCGCCACTCGTCGGAAGCCGACGATGTTGGCGCCGATGACGTAGTTGCCCGGGCTGCCGAATTCCTTGGCGGTCTCGAAGCAATCGCGATGGATGTTCTGCATGATTTCCCGCAGACGGCGCTCGGTGTACTCGAACGTCCACGCATCGCGACTGGCGTTCTGTTGCATTTCCAGCGCCGACGTGGCCACACCGCCCGCATTGGCCGCCTTGCCCGGCGCATACGCCACGCCGGCGTTGAGGAAGACGCGCACGCCACCGGGCGTGGTGGGCATGTTGGCGCCCTCGCCCACGGCAATGCACCCGTTCTCCACGAGCCGGCGCGCGGATGCTTCATCCAACTCGTTCTGGGTGGCGCAGGGAAGCGCGACCTGGCAAGGGATGTCCCAGATGCACCCATTCTCCAGATACTGCGCAGCGCCGCGATGCTCCACGTAGTGCCTGATCCGCCGGCGCTCCACTTCCTTCAGCTGCTTGAGCACCTGCAGGTCCACACCCTGCTCGTCGTAGATCACGCCGTTCGAATCCGAGCACGCGACGACTTTCGCGCCCAGTTGCTGCAGTTTCTCGATCACATGAAGCGCAACGTTCCCCGACCCCGAAACCGTGCACGTCTTGCCCTCGAGCCCATCACCCCGTGCCTTGAGCATTTCCTCGACGAAGTACACGGTGCCGTACCCCGTGGCCTCACGCCGCACGAGTGAGCCGCCCCACTGCGGACTCTTCCCAGTGAGGACACCGGACTCGTAACGATTGGTGATGCGCTTGTATTGCCCGAACAGGTAGCCGATCTCGCGCGTCCCGACGCCGATATCGCCGGCCGGCACGTCCGTGTACTCGCCCAGGTAGTGATACAGCGTGGTCATGAAGCTCTGACAGAAGCGCATGATCTCGCCGTCCGACTTGCCCTTCGGGTCGAAGTCCGCGCCGCCCTTGGCGCCTCCGATGGGCAGACCCGTGAGCGCGTTCTTGAAGGTCTGCTCGAAGCCGAGGAACTTCACGATGCCCAGATACACGGAGGGATGGAAGCGCAGCCCGCCCTTGTACGGCCCGAGCGCGCTGTTGAAACCGACGCGGAAGCCCCGCGCGATCTGCACCTCGCCCCGGTCGTCCTGCCAGGGCACACGGAAAATGAGCTGCCGCTCCGGCTCGCAGAGACGTTCGATGATCTTGTGTTCGGCGTACTCCGGGTGTTTGTCCAACACGGGACCGAGCGTTTCCAGCACTTCCTTCACGGCCTGGTGAAACTCGGTCTCCCCGGGGTTCCTGCGCACGACGTCCCGGTAGATTTGCTCGATACGATCGCTGCCTCTCAAGATGTCTGACCCTTTTGGCGTGGAACTGCTCTGTTATTGAAAAGTGAGGACCCGGCAGCCGTTAATTTTGCACCATAACAGAGCGGGATCGCGAACTGCGAGCATCTCCTGGCGACCAAGGGCGATGGGCAGCTCCCCGATGAACGCCTCCCCATCGGCTGTCAGGCTCGAGGAGCCGAGGACCGGCGCCCGCACTGCCCAGTGAAGGCGATCGATACCGACGCTGCCTCCAGGTCTCCGGCTCGCCATGCATGTCTTTGATTTTTCTCCATTACCG
>QGUO01000211.1 GCA_003242495.1 Pseudomonadota bacterium
TTTCAGCGTCATGCGGTCGAGCGCGCGGCGCAGGGCCTTGGAACGCTTCTTGACATAGAAGAAGGCGTAACCGGCGCTGCCGGTAATGAGCGCCATCCACCAACCTTGCGCCTGCACGAACTTGGAGAGGTCGATCACCATTTGAGTGAACGTCGGCAGGTCGGCACCGAAGCCCTCAAAAAGCGATTCAAATTGTGGGATGACGAAAACCAGCAGGATGATGGTGACGATGACTGCAACGACGAGCACCGCAGCCGGGTAAAAGAGCGCTTTCTTGATTTTTTTCTTGAGCGCCTCGGTCTTCTCCTTGTAAGTCGCGATCTTGTCGAGCAGCGTTTCCAGGGCGCCGGCCTGTTCGCCGGCTTCGACGAGATTGACGAACAGATCGTCGAAATACAGCGGGTGCTTGCCCAGCGCTTCGTGCAGGGTCGTGCCGGCCTCGATATCGGCCTTGATGCTCAGCACGAGTTTCTGCATGGCTGGCTTGTCGTGGCCGTTGCCGATGATGTCGAAGCATTGCACCATCGGAATGCCCGCCTGCAGCATGGTGGCGAGCTGACGGGCGAACAGCGCGATATCCTCGCTGGTGATTTTCTTGCCGCCCTTGAAAAGCTGCACTTCCTTGCGCACTTTCCTGGCGACCACGCCCTGCCGGCGCAGATCAGCCCTGACCGCGGCTTCCGACACGGCAAGCATCTTCCCTTTGATGCGCTTGCCTCGCTTGTCCGTCCCTTCCCAAACGTACGGGGACTGCTGTGCCGATACGACTTGAGCCATTATCCTGAGTCCTATCTTGATTGACGCTGCCGGATAGCCCGGCTTTCAGCCACTATTCCACCGTGCACTGATTGACTTCGTCCAGGCTGGTAATGCCATCCATGACCTTCTTGAGACCCGAGCGCCGCAGGTCCCAGATGCCTTCGGCGGCCGCCTGGTTGGCGATATCGACGGCATTGCCGTTCTGGAGAATGATGCGCTGAATCTCCTCGGAGACCGGCATGACCTGGTAGATGCCCGTGCGGCCCTTGTAACCATCCGTGCATTGGTCGCATCCCACGGGCTTGTAAACCGTGAAGCCGGTTGCAAGATCTTCCTCGGTGAACCCTTCCTTCAAGAGCGCCTCGGGCGACATCTCGATCGGCGCCTTGCAGTTGTTGCACAGTCGCCGCGCCAGGCGTTGGGCGATGATCAGGGAGACGGACGTGGCGATGGCGTAGGGCTTCACGCCCATGTCGATCAGACGGGTCAAGGTCTTGGGCGCATCGTTGGTGTGCAGGGTCGAGAGCACCAGGTGTCCCGTCTGGGCGGCCTTGATGGCGATCTCGGCCGTCTCGAGATCGCGGATCTCGCCGACCATGATGACGTCCGGGTCCTGGCGCAGAAATGCACGCAGCGCGGATGCGAACGTGAGACCCACCTTGGGGTTCACGTTGACCTGGTTGACGCCGGGTAGATTGATTTCGGCCGGATCCTCGGCGGTCGAGATGTTCGTATCTTCCTTGTTGAGGATGTTCAGACCCGTATAGAGGGAGACGGTCTTACCGCTGCCGGTCGGTCCGGTCACCAGGATCATGCCGTGCGGTTGCGCCAGGGCCTTCAGGTAGAGTTCCTTCTGCTGGGGCTCGTAGCCGAGCGCATCGATGCCCAGCATGGCGCTCGAGGGATCGAGAATACGCGCGACGATCTTCTCGCCGAACAGGGTCGGGCAGGTGCTCACACGGAAGTCGATCGCCCGGTTCTTGGAGATGCGCATCTTGATGCGCCCGTCCTGTGGAACACGGCGTTCGGCGATGTCGAGGCGCGACATGACTTTCAGGCGTGCCGCGATCTTGCCGGCCAGCTGCACGGGCGGCGTGGCGATTTCCTTCAGGACGCCGTCGAGGCGGAACCGGATACGATAAGACTTTTCGTAGGGTTCGAAGTGGATGTCCGAGGCGCCCTTCTTGATCGCATCGAGCAGGACCTTGTTGACGAAGCGCACGATGGGCGCGTCTTCCACCTCGTCACGGCTGACGACGTCGCCTTGCAGTTCGTCATCCCCGCCCGTGACATCGAGATTTTCCAGGTCCAGGTCGTCATCGCTCAGGCCAGGCATCTGCGTGTCGACCTGCTCCAGGGCCTTGCTCGCGATGCGATGGAGCTTGTCCTCCTCGACGACCACCGCCTCCACGGACAGCCCGGTCTGGAACTTGATCTCATCCAGGGCGTGCAGATTCGTCGGGTCGGAGACGGCAACGAACAAGCGCTTGCCGCGCTTGACGAGGGGCAGAACGCGGTGTTTGGCCAAGAGCTTGTCGGAGACGAGCTTGACGACGTCGAGATCCGGCTGGATGGCGTCGAGGTCGAGGAGCGGAACGCCGAACTCCTGAGATGCAGCGATGGCAATCTCACGAGGATCCGCCAAGCCCGTCGAGACCAAGTGCGAGACCAGGTTGGTCTTGTTGTCCGCTGCAGTCTCTAACGCCTGAACCATTGTTTTTTCATCCAGTAACCCGTCCTGGATCAGCCGCAGCGGCAAGCCTTGCAACACCAGGCGAGCGGGGTTCAGGGCAGGGATGACGTTCTCGGCCATATTCGTTAAAAGTGCTGGGCCAACAAGTGCTTACTACATACCCTAAGCCTGATGGGTAAGCAATTGTCAAATTGCTTGGGATTGTGGTTGAGCGTGAGTGCCACGATCTGGGCAACGCGTCACAAAGTGACACTCTCCCGATACCGAGGGGGTGGGGGGTTGGGGCGCGTCACGTTCGAAGCAAAAAGCCTCCTAGCCGAAAAGATATCTCTTCGTATCCGGGTTCTCGCGTCTCCAGATCACGTTGTCCAGGAAGTAATGGTGCACGTTGATGAAGACCCAGAAGATATAAAGGAAGAGGGAAGAGCCGAACAGCGCCTTCTCATACGCGATATTGGAGTCGAGGAACTCCGGGACAGCCCAGAACCCCAGATATCCGAGCAAGGTGCCGACGGCTACGAATACCATGAACCTGAAGGAGCGCGAAGCGCTATACGGCGGCTTCGTGGCAGTGCCTGCGGTTAGTGCTTCTTGTTGCGCTGCTTCCAGATTGAGGCGATAGCGCCAGACGATCGCGAGATATTGAAGGGAATGGCAGGCTGGGATGATTAGGGCAAAGAGCGGGTTCGTAAGGCAAAACAGCCAGACGTACAGCGTAGACAGATAGGCAATGATGCCGTTGACAGGAACTTTCCCGCCAGATGCGAGCCACTTCCTTGCCAGCATTGCTAGCAGCACACAAGTGCTCAGCCCTGAAACGCATAGCGAGGCAATCAACAGCGTTGTTGGGATATCGAGCATATAGTGCTCGATTCCCCAAAGGTTTCGCGTCGTCACCATCCAGTTGATCGCCAGCCAGAAAGAAATCCAGCACGCATATGCATTCGTGAGCAGAATGCGCTTCTCAAGCGTGCTGAAGAACTGCTTCCGAATCACCGATAGGGCAATCAGCACCCCGTAACCTTGTTTCACGTAATGCCAGCCAACGAGGAAAGTCATCAGGCTGGCGGCCTGCCCTAGCATCACAGGGTCTCCTGCGCTTACGGCGAGCCCCATGAAGAGTGCGAGCAGCAGGGGCACCACAATGCCGGCAAACAGGTAGCGAAGCCGCAAGGATGGTGCGAACTTGCCGGTGAAAGCCTTGTTCCAGTAATCGCGATAGAAAAGTTGGTAAGAGTGGGCGAAGTGCGGGTGGTTGACTACGTGGGCGAGTCCCATGGCCAGGGCCGCTACGGTTGCGCTGCTGCTCTCGCCGATGCCGAGCATCAGCAGGATTCCGACTAGCAGAACAGACCCTCCGCCCAGGCAGAGAAAGTCGACGATCGGGTGAAACAGATGTTGTCGGCCGATCGAGCTTCCTTGGCTTTGGAGCGAATTCGATTTCGATGCAAGTGAAGCGAGATCGGAGGCGGCGACCGACATCTTAGCTCCTCGGAAAGCTCCTCAATTGCACAATAGGGAGCTCAACTGCCACGTGCTTGCATGCTTCCAGAACGATGGAGCCCCTCCAGGAGGGGCTCCATCATTGCCATCCATTGGCGATATGTACTACGTCCGTTCAAGCACCCACTTGCTTACGGGGTGGTAGCCGTAGCGCCGCGGCACGACGAGGGCAGGTACTTGTTTTCGACGCTAGTTGCGCCGGCCGTTTGCATGGTCACACCCTGCTGGTTGATCGTGTTGTTTCCGCATTGCCAGACGATGTCGTCGTTCGAGTTCACGCCAGGCGTGAGGGACAGAGTCTTGTTGTTCAGCTTTGCGTTGGCATCGTTGCCGTAGGTGATCGTAATCACCCCGTCGGCTACATCGATTTGGCTGACGTACTTGCCCTGCTTGGCAGTTGCCGTACCGTCAATGCCGATGGCCGTCAGGTCAATACCCGTCCAATCACCGGTCTGGGCGTAGACCTCGGCCACGCCGGCCTTCAGGTCGGAGGCAAGGTTCAGACCTTCGGTGACCTGCGCGCGGATGGTGTAGTCCTGGTACGCCGGAATGGCGATGGCCGCCAGGATGCCGATGATCGCGACCACGATCATCAGTTCGATCAGGGTAAAACCCTTTTGGACCTGCTTGAGCATTTCAATCTCCCAATTGAGACGAACTATTGAAAACAGCGGCACATACGCCGGCAAGCGGATAGAGCAAAGGCCATGCCAGCCCGCTCGCGAATGTCCTAAGTTACTGACCCACAGGGTTCTTTAATGCGACGTGGTCGACATTGTTAAATGCCCATCGAGGGCTCCGTCAGTTCGCTTGCGGCGAAAACTGACGGCTTTTGTCACCTTCCGACGCCGGTCGGTGGCAGCGTGGCTCTGCCGCGTCCGCATCGAAGGCCAAGGCCCGATCACGCGCAAATGGCCAAGCCGGAATCGATGTGGGCTCTGGGGCGCGCCAGTCCTGCATTCCAAACCATCTATTATCTAATTATATGGCCCGTCACGCCGAGCGGTGCCACGCCGCACCGTTCGCAGGCCTGGCAAGCCCACTGCTGACCGCGCCGCAGCCTGACCATCCGTGGTTCGTCACCGCCCGGTGCGCCCGGAACCCCCTCCCGGCCGTGACCGTTCCCCCGACATTCGAGCTCGGGACTCCTCATGCCGGAGCATGCCTCCTCACACTCGCCGTTCGAACTCGGGCGCAACTGCTGGCGCATCGAGCATGCCGATCGGGCGGCGTTCATCGTGGATGCGGACGCGTACTTCAAGGCGCTGGTGGCGGCGGCGCGCAAGGCGCAGCGCTCCATTCTGATCGTCGGCTGGGATTTCCATAGCCGTACCCGGCTGCTCGGAGCCGAGGAGGCGGGCGGTGCGCCGCTCGAGCTCGGTGCGTTCCTCAACGCATTGGTCGAGCGTCGGCCACTGCTCGAAGTGCACATCCTGATCTGGGATTATCCCATGATTTTCGGGATGGACCGCGAGTGGGCGCCCATCGTGGGGCTGGGCTGGAAGCCGCACCGAAGGGTGCATTTCCGCTACGACAACACGCATCCCGTCGGCGGTTCCCATCATCAGAAAATCGTGGTGATCGACGATGCGCTGGCGTTCTGCGGCGGCATCGACCTCACCTGCCGCCGCTGGGACACCTGCGAGCACGCGGCGCAAGATGCGCGCCGTGTGGTGCAGGGCGAGCCCTACCCACCGTTCCACGACCTGATGATGGCGGTGGACGGGGACGCTGCGCGTGCGCTGGGCGAACTGGTGCGCGAGCGCTGGCGGCGGGCCACGGGGGATGTCATCGTGCCGCCGGAGGAACGTCGCAGGCTGCGTGCCAGGGCCGCGCGGGAGGTGGCGGAGGCGACCCGGCCTGGCACCCCGGGGCAGGCTTCTTGGCAGCGCTGGCGCTTGGGGCGCAGGCAGGGCATCGATCCGCGCTGGCTGGAGGACCGTCCGCCGGAGTACTGGCCGCCCGAGCTGCCGGTGGATGTCCAGGACGTGGCGGTGGGCATCTCGCGCACCCAGCCGGCCACGAACGGCAAGCGTGGTGTGCGTGAGATCGAAGCGCTGTACCTGGACATGATCGGCGCCGCCCGCCGCCTGATCTATATCGAGAACCAGTACTTCACCAGCGACGCCATCGGCCGGGCGCTCGCGGAGCGGCTCGCCGAGGACGACGGTCCGGAGGTGGTTCTGATCCTGCGCAGACTGAGTCATGGCTGGCTGGAAGAGCTCACCATGCAGAACCTGCGCACCCATCTCATCGAGCGCCTGCTTGCGGCCGACCGACACGACCGCTTTCGTCCCTACTATCCCCACATAGCGGGTCTGGACGACGACACCTGCATCGACGTGCATGCCAAGCTGATGATCGTCGACGACGAGATCGTGCGCATCGGCTCGGCCAATCTTGCGAATCGCTCGATGGGGCTGGATACCGAATGCGACCTCAGTATCGCCGCGCAAGGT